>NZ_PTRA01000019.1 GCF_002943425.1 Siphonobacter curvatus | reverse complement strand
AGCAGGTGACAGCCCTGTAGATGTAAAGGTAGTTAACGTAGCAGGATCCTGAGTAGGTGGGGACCGGTGAAATCCCCTCTGAATCTGGCGGCACCATCCGCCAAGGCTAAATACTCCCGAGAGACCGATAGTGAACGAGTACCGTGAGGGAAAGGTGAAAAGTACCCCGAATAGGGGGGTGAAAAGACCCTGAAACCGCACGCTTACAAGCGGTCGGAGCCAGTTTTCTGGTGACGGCGTGCCTTTTGCATAATGACCCTACGAGTTACGGTTACTGGCTAGGTTAAGTATTGCAGATACGGAGCCGAAGCGAAAGCGAGTCTGAATAGGGCGAAGCAAGTCAGTGGCTGTAGACGCGAAACTTTGTGATCTACCCATGACCAGGTTGAAGTGTCGGTAACACGACATGGAGGACCGAACCAGTTGACGTTGAAAAGTCTTTGGATGAGTTGTGGGTAGGGGTGAAAGGCCAATCAAACTGAGAGATAGCTCGTACTCCCCGAAATGTTTTTAGGAACAGCCTTGGGATTGAGTTATACGGAGGTAAAGCTACCGATAGGACTAGGGGGAGTCAAATCCTACCAAATCCTGACGAACTCTGAATGCCGTATAATATGCCCAGGAGTGAGGGCTGGGGTGCTAAGGTCCCAGTCCGAGAGGGAAAGAACCCAGACCATCCGCTAAGGCCCCTAAATCAGGGCTAAGTTGAACAAAGGAGGTCCGACTGCAGAGACAGCCAGGATGTTAGCTTGGAAGCAGCTNTATTCATTTAAAGAGTGCGTAACAGCTCACTGGTCGAGCGGGGCGGGCATCGATAATAAACGGGCATCAAGTCTTGTGCCGAAGCGATGGAAGTAGTAATACTTGGTAGGGGAGCATTCTCAACGGCAGTGAAGGTGTGGCGGCAAGCCATGCTGGAGCGTTGAGAAAAGCAAATGTAGGGATAAGTAACGATAAGGAAGGTGAGAAACCTTCCCGCCGTAAGGATCAGGATTCCTCAGCTATGCTAATCA
>NZ_PTRA01000018.1 GCF_002943425.1 Siphonobacter curvatus | reverse complement strand
CCTTGAATCATAGCTTGGGACTCGGGCAGATTAAAGACGGCCGAAGCCTCGGGGTTTAAGCTACTGACGGTAATGGAGAGCACATCGCCGACCTGCACACGGGGTGTGTACTGCTGAGCAATGCTAAGGGAATCAACGGTTGTATTGGGGCCTTCCTGGAAGAGCGCTAAGTTCTTCGAGGATACACATCCCGTAAAAATACTGGCAAGAACGGCTAGTAAAGCAACCCGCTCTACTAGAACTACCCGATCCTGGCGGAATGATCTGGCGCTCATACAAGCTTGAAATAATACAAGAATTGGCGGTACAAGTAATGCTCTTTCAAAGAAAATACAATTTTATGTCTTCTGCTAATTAATCTATCAAATGTTTTGAAAAAGTTTATTTTTATTATCATATAACAATAAAATGAGCTAATATACTGAATATACAGCTGATTATAATAGTTTTAGTCAATAGAAAAGCATTATAAATTAATAATTGCATAACAATCATAATACAATGAAAATCTTCAAATAATCCCATTGTAAAAATCCAGTACTTATTTATCATAAAATACTTTTTAGTCATTCATATTAACTATAGACGCAAACTTCAATGGATTTTAAATTTTCACCCTATACGATTAGTTGACTACAGCCATATCTTGTAGAATAAACAATTCATATACCCCATATATATTCTTATCAAATCCCAGTTAGTAAAAAGATAGATGTAAGTATAATGGCTTAAGTTACTCTCTGTGAACTTACAATGCTTAGCTCAATCTAGCTGTCCATTCGCTAGATAATATATTCTATCTAGCTTATTAAAATATATTGATACGCAACAAGAAAAGGATACTTCTAAGAAATAGTCTAATTATATTGCTGATTTCTATTAAAGTGAAAAATATAATATTGTAAATTTCAATCTGCCAAATAAATAAATGCTACTGTGCATTTATCTGAACTGCTTTTTAACTTCCTAAATGAACTTCCAACACACGTACGTAGTCATCATGGCCGGGGGCGTCGGTACCCGCTTCTGGCCCTTTTCCCGCCAAACCTATCCCAAGCAGTTTCATGACGTCTTAGGCATCGGACGCACCAT
>NZ_PTRA01000017.1 GCF_002943425.1 Siphonobacter curvatus | reverse complement strand
TTTTAAGTTTAGGTAGTAATTTATACAAAATGAGTGCCTCGCTTGGAAGCATCCGCGACAAACTCTTTGACCTTCTGTTCTTTGTCTTTGGGACAGATCAGAAGCACGTTGTCAAACTCTGCGACAATGTAATCCGATAGTCCTTCTACTACCACCAGTCGCTCCTTGGGCGTCTTTATGATCGAACCCGTCGTGTTGTGGGTGACGATGTGGCCATCAATCACGTTGTCGTTGGCATCCTTTTCACTCACTTCATACAGAGACTTCCACGTGCCCAGATCCGACCAACCAATGTCACTTAGCACCACGTGCACGTTCTGAGCCTTTTCCATCACCCCATTGTCAATCGAGATGTTTTGACAAAGCGGGTAGACTTGCAGTAATTCCAAAGCCTCTTGCTCGGTATAATAATTAGCCTCCAGCTTTTCAAACACCTCGTGCATAGCAGGAAGATACGCTTCAAAGGCTTTGCGAATGGATCTGGCATTCCAAACGAAGATACCCGCGTTCCAAACGTAATCCCCACTCTCTAAGAAAGCCTGAGCCAGCTCCAAGTGCGGCTTTTCGGTAAAGGTCTTCACCCGCTTGACTTCTTTGTCAGTCAGGCCATCAAACTGAATGTAGCCATAACCCGTATCGGGCCGGGTGGGGGTAATACCCAAAGTCACTAAGATGTCCGATTCAGCCGTGGCGGCAAGAGCCACCTTGATGCGGTCGGTGAATTCTTTTTCCTTTAAGATCAAATGATCGGCGGGGGTAACGATGATATTGGCCTCGGGGTCTTTGGTGGCAATCTTGTAGCAGGCGTAGCCAATGCAAGGAGCCGTATTGCGACGGGAGGGTTCTAAAAGGATCTGATGGTCTGAAAGCTCGGGCAGTTGCTGCTTGGTCAAATCATAGTACTCCTGCGAAGTAACGATGTAGACGTTTTCAACCGGGCAGATGTCAGAAAGGCGGTCGAAGGTCATCTGGAGCATGGTGCGTCCGATGCCTAAGACGTCATGAAACTGCTTGGGATAGGTTTGGCGGGAAAAGGGCCAGAAGCGGGTACCGACGCCCCCGGCCATGATGACTACGTACGTGTGTTGGAAGTTCATT
>NZ_PTRA01000016.1 GCF_002943425.1 Siphonobacter curvatus | reverse complement strand
CCTATCCTACACACCAGTTACCAAAAGTCAGTGCAAAACTGTAGTGAAGGTTCACGGGGTCTTTCCGTCCCGTGGCGGGTAAGCGGCATCTTCACCGCTACTACAATTTCACCGAGCTCACGGCTGAGACAGTGCCCAGATCGTTACACCATTCGTGCAGGTCGGAACTTACCCGACAAGGAATTTCGCTACCTTAGGACCGTTATAGTTACGGCCGCCGTTTACTGGGGCTTCGATTCAATGCTTTGCCTTGCGACTAACATCCCCTCTTAACCTTCCAGCACCGGGCAGGTGTCAGGCCTTATACGTCAACTTTCGTTTTAGCAAAGCCCTGTGTTTTTGTTAAACAGTCGCCTGGGCCATTTCTCTGCGACCACATCGCTGTGGTTCCCCTTATCCCGAAGTTACAGGGTTAATTTGCCGAGTTCCTTAGCCGTGATTCACTCGAGCGCCTTGGTATGTTCTACCCGGATACCTGTGTCGGTTTGCGGTACGGGTTACAGCCAGCTGAAGCTTAGTAACTTTTCTTGGAAGCTCACTCATTTCTTCGCCTTGCCCTTGCGGGCTCGGCTCAACGCACACTTCCGTCCGTACGTAGAAACCCATGAACTCCGTCATTACATCGCACTGGTGTAAGTGCAGGACTATTAACCTGCTGGGCATCGAAGCTTCGCTTTCGCTAACTCCTTAGCTCCCGACTAACCCTCAGTTGATTAGCATAGCTGAGGAATCCTGATCCTTACGGCGGGAAGGTTTCTCACCTTCCTTATCGTTACTTATCCCTACATTTGCTTTTCTCAACGCTCCAGCATGGCTTGCCGCCACACCTTCACCGCTGTTGAGAATGCTCCCCTACCAAGTATTACTACTTCCATCGCTTCGGCACAAGACTTGATGCCCGTTTATTATCGATGCCCGCCCCGCTCGACCAGTGAGCTGTTACGCACTCTTTAAATGAATAGCTGCTTCCAAGCTAACATCCTGGCTGTCTCTGCAGTCGGACCTCCTTTGTTCAACTTAGCCCTGATTTAGGGGCCTTAGCGGATGGTCTGGGTTCTTTCCCTCTCGGACTGGGACCTTAGCACCCCAGCCCTCACTCCTGGGCATATTATACGGCATTCAGAGTTCGTCAGGATTTGGTAGGATTTGACTCCCCCTAGTCCTATCGGTAGCTTTACCTCCGTATAACTCAATCCCAAGGCTGTTCCTAAAAACATTTCGGGGAGTACGAGCTATCTCTCAGTTTGATTGGCCTTTCACCCCTACCCACAACTCATCCAAAGACTTTTCAACGTCAACTGGTTCGGTCCTCCATGTCGTGTTACCGACACTTCAACCTGGTCATGGGTAGATCACAAAGTTTCGCGTCTACAGCCACTGACTTGCTTCGCCCTATTCAGACTCGCTTTCGCTTCGGCTCCGTATCTGCAATACTTAACCTAGCCAGTAACCGTAACTCGTAGGGTCATTATGCAAAAGGCACGCCGTCACCAGAAAACTGGCTCCGACCGCTTGTAAGCGTGCGGTTTCAGGGTCTTTTCACCCCCCTATTCGGGGTACTTTTCACCTTTCCCTCACGGTACTCGTTCACTATCGGTCTCTCGGGAGTATTTAGCCTTGGCGGATGGTGCCGCCAGATTCAGAGGGGATTTCACCGGTCCCCACCTACTCAGGATCCTGCTACGTTAACTACCTTTACATCTACAGGGCTGTCACCTGCT
>NZ_PTRA01000015.1 GCF_002943425.1 Siphonobacter curvatus | reverse complement strand
GCTACTAGTACCAACCTTTCCTACTTAATCATTTAGTTTCTTTTTATCATCCCCGTAGTAGCCGTAGCTGTAACTGTAGTAATACGCTTCACCCTCGCCCACTCCGTTCAAGATGATGTTAAGCTTCTGGAAGCGCTGCTCTTTGTAGAGCGTATCAATCATCTTTAAATAATGCTTCGGCGTCACATCGTGCCGCACCATGTACATCGTTGAGTCCGTGAACGGTGCAATCAACTGCGCATCCGTCACCAGCCCAATCGGCGGGGAATCTACCAGCACGTACGTAAACTTATCCCGTAGCTCAGCAAACATCTGCTCCATGCGCGGATTGCTCAACAGCTCCGATGGGTTCGGTGGAATCGGTCCACTCGGCATAATGAAGTAGTTCTCATAGCCCGGAATCGGATGTAAACACTCCTCCAGACTCGCTTCGCCAATCAAGTAGTTACTAATCCCCACCGTGTTAGCCATCCCCAGAGCTTCCCGCAGTTTGGGCTTGCGAAGGTCCATCTCCAAAATCACCGTTGGACGATCCACCAGCGCTAGACTTGCTCCCAAATTCAGCGAGACAAAGGACTTGCCTTCCCCACTAATACTCGAAGTAAACAAGAGCACCTGACTCTCACTGGCTGATTTTAAAAACTGCAGGTTGGTTCGGATCGTACGGATCTGCTCGGAGATGACTGAGCGGTTCTGCGGCGACATAATCAAGCGGTCGGCATCTTTGCTTTTGACCACCTCGCCCAAAATCGGTACGTTGGTCATCTCTTCTACATCCGTTCTCCGCATCACCCGGTTGTTCATGGCGTCTTTTACCGTCATCGCTCCTACCGGGATCACTAGACCAATCAGGCCAAACAAGGCAAAAATCATTTTGCCTACGGGCTTTACCGGCTCATTCGAGCTGCGGGCCATATCCACCGTGCGGCTATCGGCAATCGTTGAAGCAAACGAGACCGCCGTTTCTTCCCGCTTTTGAAGTAAAAACGTATACAAATCATTCTTGATCGCCTGCTGACGCGAGATATCAATCAGCGAGCGCTCTTTCTGCGGGATACCCCGGATCACGCCTTCCATCTTGCGGTTGGTAGCCAGCAGTTGATCTTTCGACGTCCGGAGCATCGTCTTCGAAGTCTCAACGTTCTCTTTGATGTTGGCTTTGACGGACTTAATCTGACTCTCCAGGGTTTGCAGCATCGGGTTTTGCTCGGAAGTCGTCCGGGCTAATTGCTCACGTTGCAACTCCAGCTCGGATACTTTGGTAATCAGACCCAGCAGCACCGGATCACTTAGGCCCAGTGTGGAAGGAGCACCCGTACGCTCACTCGAACGCGAGTTAATGTAACGCTCCACGTCCCGGATGGCACCTAATTGCAGATTCACTTGACTCAGCTGCGCATCATTAGTCTGCACCGTCTGCAAAAAGCTCTGCGCCTGCGCGCTCAGATCGGTGATCCCCTGCGAGGTCTTGTACTGAGCGACGTTCTTTTCTACGTTCTGCAGCTCGCCCGATACTAAGCCTAAACGCTCGTCCAAAAACTTCAAGGTGTTGGATGCCGTCTTGTTTTTGTCTTCCACGGCGGCTGTGTTGTACTCCTCGATCAACCGGTTCAAGATCGCTTCCCCTTTGGCGGGTACCGCATCTTCTAGCGTCAACTGGATCACCGTCGACTGCTTGCTCGTCGTCTCCGTCTTTAAATTCTTTAAGTAGCCTTCCACCGCCTTCGAGCGGGGAATCGCCTGTGCAATCAAGGGCTCTTCTTCTTTTAAAACCGGCTTGCTAGCAAAAAAACGCAAGCGGCCATAGGGCGTCTCCACGCTTTGGTTAATGGGATAAGTCCGACCATTTAAACGCACCTGATTGTTTTCTGGGAAGCTGATCTCCAATTGCTCTTTGTAAAGCTCGGGTTTGGCCTGCTCGATCATGAGCTTAATGGGTACGTTGCCGTACACTTCACGCTTGCCAAACTTCGATGGCTCAAAGTACTTGACCTCCAGATTCATATCGCCGACAATCTTGTTCATCAGCGTGTAAGACTTTAAGATCTCAATCTCGTTATCGACCAGCTTTTGCTGACCGAACATATCGAGTTGTTTCATCAGTTCGCCCGTGTCGACGCCCTTCTTTTCGTCCTTGATGAGCAAACTCGCCTGGACGCGGTAGATGGGCTGTTGGTAGAGCAAATACGCGTAGCCCGCCCCTAAGGCGACTACCACCGAGACTAAGAACCAGGGCCAGTTGCGCGCGTAACGCATTAGAATCGCCCGAATGTTGGTCGAATCAGTCTCGACGACCTGGTAGGGTACGTACGAAGAATACGGATTATTCGTTGCCATATAGTTAACTATAGAGTGGATTAGGGATACACTTTGAGTACTTAGCACCTAACGCACCAGTACGCTCACCAGCACCAGCACCGCTGAGACGGCACTAATCACAATGGGTACCACGCGGTAGGTGTTATCAGTCGAGGCTACCCGGGCTTGGTTGGGTTCCACGTAGACAATATCGTTGGGATGCAAATAGTAATAGGGCGAGCTAAAGAAATCTCGCCGATTCAAATTCAGCCGGGCAAAGGTCTTCTTACCGTTTTCTTCCCGGATCACCAACACGTTCTCTCGCTTGCCATAAATGGTCAAGTCATTAGCCATACTTAGTGCCTGAAGCAAAGTCACCTGCTCGTTGTTAATCAAAAACAGCGAAGGATGATTGACTTCCCCAAGTACGGAGATGCGAAAGTTCACATTCCGAACGTTGACGGCGGGCTCTTTTAAGTACGCTTTGAGTTTATCTTTAAGATACGCATTGACTTCTGAGCTGGTTTTACCCGCGACGGGCACTTTGCCCAGCATGGGAAAATCAATCGAGCCGTCTCTGTTAACGACGTAACCGGGCTGATAAGCCAGCGGGTTCGCTGATGCAGTCAGACCTTGCCCTTGAATCATAGCTTGGGACTCGGGCAGATTAAAGACGGCCGAAGCCTCGGGGTTTAAGCTACTGACGGTAATGGAGAGCACATCGCCGACCTGCACACGGGGTGTGTACTGCTGAGCAATG
>NZ_PTRA01000014.1 GCF_002943425.1 Siphonobacter curvatus | reverse complement strand
CGCAGAGTTTGACAACGTGCTTCTGATCTGTCCCAAAGACAAAGAACAGAAGGTCAAAGAGTTTGTCGCGGATGCTTCCAAGCGAGGCACTCATTTTGTATAAATTACTACCTAAACTTAAAAAGTAATTGGTACTTTTATTGCCTGTGAAGACTTTATATTAACTTTCACTCAACCGCCTAATGAAATTACTTTCTTCCTTTTCTAAAGGCATTTTTGCTTTTATCAGTATAATCAACTATACCTCAGGATTCAGCCAAACATTTAATCGTCCAGTTTATGATACTGTGACGACTCAAGGGATACGTTACCAAGCACAAGTTGGCGGCTTAGCTTCTACAAGCAATCAAACGCCTTTCTGGCTACGCTCTAATGAGTTTGGCACAATTCCATTAGAGTCGCCAGGGGGCATACTTAGTGTAGGGGCTACAGGTTTATGGGGTAATGCACAAAACATGAAAAAGCTTTATGCCAAAGCCAGCTTTGAAGCGGTGGGCAATGCCACTCGAAATTCCCGATTTATTCTTCCCGAAGCTTATGCCGCCGTGGGTTTAGGCCATGCTGAACTTTATGTAGGACGCCGCCGGGAGATTAACGGTCTCACCGATACTCTGTTGGGCTCAGGCTCTTATGCATATTCAGGTAATGCTGTCCCTATTACACAGATACGTATTGGTACAAAAGACTTTGCCCCGTTACACTTTACAAATGACATTATTGCATTTAATGGGTTTATCAGTCACGGATGGATTTCTAATACAGACTCTATGAAAAACGCCTATTTACATGCGAAAAGTTTATTTGTTAGAATTGGCAAACCTTCTTGGAAAGTACGCTTTTATGGTGGCATGGCTCAATATGTTCAGTGGGGAGGATATTCAAAATATTTAGATAATTCTTTCTCTAATAATGGTCATTTACCTTCTGATTGGAAAGCTTTTAAAAAAGCTTGGTGGCCAAGTGCATTAGGAGGAAATGATCTAGGAGGATTCACTAAGTTTGATTCACTTAATCGCTCAGGAAATCATTTAGGATCTATTGATATTGCCCTAGAAATCAGTTTGAAAAATTCCAACCTATTTTTCTACATCCAAAGGCCTTGGGATGATATGTCAGGAGTTGTCTTCGGCAATTTGCCCGATGGCGTATACGGAGTCCGCTGGCAAAATCATAATATTAATGACATAAAAAGCTTCCGTTTTAAACAAATTACGGCAGAATTTATGACTACTTTAGATCAAAGCGGTCCTTATGACGCTAAAACTTTGCCAAAAGGTGCAGATGACTATTTTAATAATTATCAATATATTGATGGTTGGACCAATGAAAAGCGCGTAATCGGTACTCCTTTTTTTACGCGTTGGATGGACTCTAATCCAAAGTGGCATAATTTGCCAGCCGGCCGAGTAAGACAGATGATTAGTAACAATAAAGTTCAACTCTTACATATAGGCTTACTAGGGCAATTTGCTTCCGGTATTAGTCTTCGGACATTGCTTTCCCAAAGCTGGAACTATGGCCGCCCAACTCGTCCAGACCCTATTAGCGTATTTAAACAATTCTCAGGATTAGTAGAAATAATCGTCCCCAGCAAAACATTAAGTGGCTTAGAATATAAAGCCAGTTTCGCCCTAGATGCAGGAGATTGGCTTCCTAATTCAATAGGCTTAATTCTAGGCATTAAGAAAACTGGCTGGTTTTAAATTTTCTTTTCTACCATAATATAAATAAATTTATATACTATTAATTAGTTAGAATAAAAATTAACCTTTAAAATTATTATGAACCTATTTATATAGGTATCATTAATAGATTATCGATTTACTGGAAGTTTGATAGCTTAGATTATCTATTCTAATTATATTTCTATGATTTTAACTCTATTTGTGAATCCTTAATATTAATCAAGAATAATTTTCTATAAAGTGTTTGAAAAGCTAGATATTATAACGCACAAGAAGCCGAAAACTTATTACAAGTTTATCCGCAATATCGTACTGTAGTGTTTCGCTTACAATTGGATGATGGAAAAGGCTCAGAACGTATACGTATTGCTGAGTGACATAGGCTAGTCGTATTTGGGCACGTGAAAATGTCTATATGAGGTAAGTGAAAAGGATGAGAATGACAACGAGATTGATGGACATATCGTGACCTACAACGCGACGGGTTCGATCATCAAGACGCCCAAAGAGCGTTTGGTGGCGGTCGAAGGTTTATCGGATTACATTGTCGCTGAGTTTAACAACGCACTCTTAATTTGTCCCAAGGACAAAGAGCAGAAGATGAAAGAGTTTGACAGCGATGCTTTGCTGTCAAGCGAGGGACTCACTTTATATAACTAAAAATGTTACTTTTCTTAACATATTAAGATGGCGTTTAGCTAATTATATTCTTAACTATTAGTAGTTCTTTTATCTGTACCTTTTCAACTTCAATATTATGAAAATTTATACTTTAAAGAAAAATTTATATTGTGAAGATATGATGTTTCATAAATTATCTTTAGTCAGTCGATGAGTTGACTAATCGATAACAATACCAGGCATTTTAATTATATCAATCGAATTTAATAAGCTTTTTCATCACCTTTGATCATCTTTTCTACCGTCCACCAGCAGATCTTGGCATCCAGCACCGCAGAACGTCTTTTGATATACCACTGATCCAGCTTCAAGCGATGCTCCATATCCTTCAGGCCCGCTTCTCCTCTGAGACCCCGGGTCTGAGCAAGGCCCGTAATCCCGGGTTTGACTAGATAACGCGTTGCAAAACCTGGCACCACATCCCAATACTGGGCATCGTGTTCCAGGGCATGCGGCCGAGGTCCTACAATGCTCATATCGCCTCGTAATACGTTTAAAAATTGCGGCATCTCATCTAGATTCGTTTTGCGAAGGAATTTACCAATCTTGGTGATGCGGGGATCATCAGCGGATGCTTGCTTGAAGGGCGCTACCTGGTTATGACGCATGGTGCGAAACTTCAGACAGCGGAAGCGGCGACCGTTGCGGCCCGTACGCCACTGCACAAAAAAGACAGGACCCGGTGAAGACAGTTTAACGAGTGCTCCGATGATAGGAATCATCCAGCTCAATACCGTCAACGCTACAAAACTGGACACCACTACATCAAAAAATCGCTTCCCTAAAGGTGTGTCCGAGCGTTTAGTCACTAGAATAGATGAAGTGGGACGACCTTCGTGGTCCGTTCGGTTCTTTTTCGCTTCCCCATAAGCCGTATCTAAGCGAAGGGTGTTTTCTGAGTATTTCATAACGTTTGGCGGATCTTTAGTTCGATAGAAGCTCTTAAGAATTAATTCTTAGCATAACGCTTAAGGATATACGAATCCCAGTCCCCGTCAAGCAATGCTTTGGGAATACAAAAAACGGATTAAGAAAATTACTTCTTCACTAATTGATACAATAGGCTATCATACTTGTTTCATGAAAGCTGGGGCAGTACTACGTAACTTCATTAGTTATTGCCATACATTCATAAGGGTGGGAGCAAGCAACCGAAGACTTAGCAATTAGTAGTTGGCGCTACTCTTCACTAGATATAATTTTCAATTGGTAAATTACTTTACTCTAAGGAAGGGTTATTCAAACTGGGAATACTTGGAGTGAGGTACTAGCCGCATTACGCTACTAGTACCAACCTTTCCTACTTAATCATTTAGTTTCTTTTTATCATCCCCGTAGTAGCCGTAGCTGTAACTGTAGTAATACGCTTCACCCTCGCCCACTCCGTTCAAGATGATGTTAAG
>NZ_PTRA01000013.1 GCF_002943425.1 Siphonobacter curvatus | reverse complement strand
CGCAGAGTTTGACAACGTGCTTCTGATCTGTCCCAAAGACAAAGAACAGAAGGTCAAAGAGTTTGTCGCGGATGCTTCCAAGCGAGGCACTCATTTTGTATAAATTACTACCTAAACTTAAAATAAATGGCTCTAATTAATATATATATATTAAGCTTATTTTTAATAAAAAAAACTAGCTTTGCCTTTAAAACCCATTAAGTATCATTGAGACATTTAAATGTTAGTTATTTAACGATAAGAAATTGAAAAAGACAAATCAATCTAGAAATGCAACCATTGATACTCTAAGATTTATTGGTGGTTTTTTTGTTATTTTCCTACATATTCATTACAATAATCATTTAGAAATAGTAGATCATCTAAGATTAATGTCTAGATGGGCTGTACCATATTATTTTATAGTGAGTGGCTATTTCTTTCAACAAAATTTCCTTAAAGATCCTTTAAATAACACATTTAAGAATATAATAAAAATTGTATCTATATATGTTGTATCATCAATAATATACATAACTATAAACTACATAGAATCAAAACATTTTTTTAGCATTACTAGTCTATTTATAGGAACTTACTATCATTTATGGTTTTTACCTTCTATGATCATAGGATATATATACATATATACAGTAAACACATTCAAAATAAATATATATATTCAATACTCTATTATATTAATAATAATCATAACAATTCTAATACTTGATTCATATTCTGGGCTTTTCTTTGGAAGAATATTGAAAGTATATTCGTATTCTAGACTTCTTATATCTATACCGTTCATGTACTTAGGGTTCACTATAAGGAAAAACCAAGAAAGAATAAAAAATCACTTAAATAAGTCAGTCGGGTTTATTCTTCTCTTAATAGGATATCTTATTCAAATGCTCGAAGCTAAATATTTATTAGAAAACACACACTATCCTATCGCTAATCATATATTCTTAATTGGAACAATATTTTATACGATCGCAATTCTAATATTGTGTGTTTCATTTCAAAGCAGAGATAATGTGTTAAGTGATTATGGGAGAAGATATTCTTTACCAATTTATTTGTATCATGCTATTCCATTAATATTCGTAAACAAGTTTATTATTTCATATAAATTATCTATAGCAGAAATAATAATCTTACCTTTATTAATCCAAGTATTGATGCTAATAATATTGTATTTCATAGATAAATATTTCAATAAATTGTTCAACTTAATTAATGGAACTTTTAAATAACTAATTACACATTACACAATAAAACATCATAATTCATAAAATCTCAATATTATACTTACGGATTAAAAATAAATAATACATTCAAAATCACATAATTAAAATAAAACCTGTACTTTACTCATGTGATAAATCCATTTTTTTAACGAAATCTACAAACGTTTCAATTTGTTTCTAGTATTTCATAAGTATAAATCAAATACTTATTATAAAATTTTTCAATCAAAAAAAATGATCCTAAGCATTATATAAAGGTATTATAGGGGAAAGAAAATTCTACCTGTATTTAAACATAGTTAAACTATATAATTAAAAATATTAAAGGTAAAATAAATAGCCTATTTAATTAAATGACTAATACTCGGCAAACAACTTACATTAACGGAAAATTATAACCTTAAACTCTGCACTTTGTAGAAGATTACAGCATCCTAACTTTTTAATGTAATTTACAACCACTACTAAGATCAATTAGGATTAAAATAGATAATTAGTAATAATATAAAAAGAATTTAATGGTATTAATGTAAATAACTCAAATGAAAGATTACTCACAAAATCAACTAGTCTATAATATTAGATTGATTTTAATGTCTTTCTTGAGAATAACTCTTTCGCTAACAACAACAAGTACATAGAATTTGTAACAGCATACCGCTTGAACAAGCGCTTTGGTTCCTGAGAAAGTCTATATAACCACTCTAGACTTGTTCTTTGCATCCATTCTGGCGCTCTTTTCTGCATACCGATCATTACGGGTAAGGCCCCTCCTATTCCAATCATGGTTGCATTAATATATCCTTTCATTGAGGCCATCCATTTTTCCTGCTTAGGGCATCCTAATGCCACAAAAACAATTTTAGCACCGCTACCATTAATAGAATTAATAACTTGATGTTCTTCTTGAGAAGTTAAAACTCTGAAAGGGGGACTATACATACCTGCTAATTGCAAATCAGGATAGTTTTCCGAAACATAAATTTCTGTCTGATCTAACATTGCTTGTGTTCCACCATAGAAGTATACAGGTAATTTATGTTTAGATGCCAATGAAAGTAAGTCTGGTAGTAAGTCCATACCAGCAACACGTTCTTGTCTTATGCCATGAACTAATTTCAAACCCCATGTAAGAGGCATACCATCTGGAGTAATTAAGTCAGCGTTATTAACGATTTCAGCAAATGATTGATTATTGTAAGCCTCAACCAACATATGAACATTCGCCACACAAACATAAGATGAAATGTTTTCAGAGGCATTGTAGACAATTCGATTCAAGAAAGAATCATATTCTCCTAAATTAATATTGATTGATAAAAGAAATTTTTTCATGTCCTCAGTAGAGATAAGAATAATCTAAAATTAATTTTTATTTATATATACTATCTTACGAATCTTACTATCTAATATAGTTGCATCTTGTTGAGAGATAGAATTGTTATTCGATAATTTAATTAAAAAATTATCAACTAAATCTTTTGAAGAATAAAAAATAGTATTATCTATAAAATTATTAATAATCATAGAGAAGCTATTCTCCGGATAAATATAGGGCCTAAGTTTACCTTTGATGATAAATAAATTTTTATTGAAAAAAATCTCTTCTGAATTTCTAAAACTAAGCCTCTGTTCATTATCGGATAAGAAATTATTTTGAAAATAATGAATATTTCTAGCCAAATGACAATGAACAGGAACCCCAATGTTAAAAGTAATATTATTATTTACGTAACAAGATAGTGATTTTTCATCAAAATATATACCTAATCTAAATTTTTTTACTTTTGAAGAATCTGTATCTACTAATAAATTGTTTTGAATTTTGACCATGGAATGTAGTCCTTCATAAATAAACGCACCATCACTGAGAACTTGCATAGCATTATATATTATATTATTATCTATAAGACTTGAGTCACCAATACCACAGATCCCTGAATATGGCACATTAGATATATAGTTATTGATGAAACGATTTTTTTTACCACTAGCAGCTATAGCAACAGAACTTCTGAAGAAGTTACCTACATTTTCTATTTTACAATGGTCAACAGTATTATAATTACCTTTAAGGTATATTCCACCCCCATGCAAATCAAAAAAATTCGAATTAACAATATGGATGTTGGACCCTTTAAGATTAATACCGCTACCGCCAGAGTTATTAATGGAACAGTTTTTAATTACAATATTATTAATACTGTCACCCATTACAGTTGCGTCAATCCCATAACCTGCAAATAGCTCATTCTGTAAAACATTTGTACAACCTTTAATATCAAGGCCTTGAATAATTATATTACTACAACCTGCTTGAAAATTAAAAATGGCTCTGTAACGCGGTATCTCCAAAATTAAATTGTCTAACTTTTCATTAGGGTAAGGCCAATAATACAATTTTTCATTAAGTCGATCGAGATACCAGTTCCCAGGGCCTAGCATACCTTGTTTAACATTCCAAATTAAGTACTTACCTCTACTTAAACTGTCAGCCCCATATGATCCTAAAGGTTGAAGAGCAGGATAAGCAAGAACAGCTACCTTTTTAACAGTGTCTAAATTTACAAATGCACTGTAAGTCTCGTCCCACCTATGGGGGATCATAACTTCTGCGTTGTTAATATCAATATCATTTAGATCGAATCCCGAATATAACAAATTTGACAAAGCCTCTACGGAAGGTTTTTTCTCCCAAAATCCTTCTGTAGCAGGTTTTGCTTTTATATTCCAAATATTTTTAAATGACAATGTATCGGAAATATGAGCTAACATCCTTGGAGATCCATTCACTAAAAGCATTCTAAAATCCCAGCTCCTATTTCTAGTACCTTGTAATTTTTGAACAATAAATTTGCCAGACTTATATAAAGAATCGGATAAAACTGAACCAGAAAGCACAACTTTTTCACCTTTATAATTACTTATATATAGTCCACTGTCTTTACTTGTAAGAATAACACTAACTCCGTAATATTTACCTCCTCTAATATATATGTGCTTAACATTATTTTTTCTTGAAACTATAATAGCTTTACTAAGAGTTTTTAGGGGGTATCTGATGCTGCCTGAATTAAGATCATTGCCAGTATTAGATAAATAAATACTATCTTGAGCGTTAAGCAGATTGTTAACATTCAAATAAAATAAAAAAAACAAAAACAAAAAGTGCGTAAGTTTATTAGCTAGCAGCTTTTCCATAAAAATCATTTAATCGTTCTATATAATCAATTATGTTATAAGAAGTATAAATTGTTAATGAAGCATTCGATGAAATATTATCAAGTAACTCTCTATGATTTATAGCCTCCCCAATAACTCGTGCTAGATCTTCATAATCTGACTTGTTAACTTTAAAACCATTATATTTATCTTTAACAAGAGTTTTCATTGATGCATCGTCTGTAACAATTGGAATTAAACCAACAGACATAGTTTCCAATAAAGCCATAGGTAAACCCTCACCGTAGCGAGAAGGTAATAAAAAAAAGTTGGACCTTTTCATTATTTCAACTTTAAGCTTACCATCTACTACACCTAAATACTCAAAATTATCTTTCATTAAATCTTTAAACTTTTTTATATATTCATCTTTCAAAGGACCATTACCACATAATATAAACCTAAAAGTCATATTTTTTGAAATTAATAAAGTAAGAGCATTAAAAATATCATCAATCCCTTTACTTTCATGAATTCGACCTAAAAATAGAAAAGTAGGCATATTACTAAACTCATTTTTAGAGAATGAAAACATACTGATATTTATACTGTTAGGTAGAGCATAAGAATTATGAAAATTGAAATTTTTTGATAATGCTTCTTTTTCTAGTTCACTTAGGACTATGATTGATTTACTATTCTTAAATATACTTGAAGCAATATACTGATACATCCTATTTGTAGTTCCATCCATAAGAAAAACACCACCATGAATATGAAGTAAAACTGGAATATCTAAAAGCTTACACCAAAGATTTATAATATATTCTCTCAATAAGCCTTTAGGGTTAAACGGTAAATTCTGGTGAACAATATCTACATCATTTTTTTTTATAAAAAATGGGAACAAAAACAATTGCTTTATTTGAGATAATAATAGAGAGAAAGTACTTGATGGGCCATCAGGCCTTCCTAATAAATAATGTATGTACTGATGTGTAGGATTAGCAGATATAATATTTCTGACTACGGTAGAAATTCCACTTACGTTTTTTTTAGGATCTAAACTAGGAGCAGTAATTAAAACTTTCATTTTGTTGAATTATAATATTTCTTGATGATAGCTGGATTGCCAGCTACTAAAGTGTTAGAAGGAATAGATTTTATCACAACTGATCCAGCCGCAATTATGACATTATCACTAATTTCAATGTCCCCTAAAATTACCACATTAGCACCTATAGTCACGTTATTACCTATTCTGGGGCACTTACCACCTTCTACAGAATTTCCGATTGTAGTATTTTGCCTAACAATAACATGGTTACCAATAATAACTTCTTGATTAATTACTAAACCTTGCCCATGATATACATTAAATCCAAATCCAATTTTTGTATTCAACGAAATATCAATACCTAAAATGTAATTAAAGAGTAATTTATAGTATATTTTAAAGGGTAAGATAATATATTTTGCAAAAGGAATGTCCATTAACCTATTAATAATCCTAAAATTAATCAGAAAAAACTTACCCTTTGAATTATCCTTTAAGGACTCAAGCTCAATTCTTAAAGAACTTATCATTCCAAATTAGTTAAAATAAAGATCAAAATATTTGTTAACCATTACTGAAATATCATACTTGATAAATGACCGTTCATAAACCAAATTTAACTCCGGCAATAACAAATCATTTGTATATTTTCTATAAATCTCATAAATTTTATCGGACAAATCTTTCGGATTTCCACTTTCAAATAGAAATAAACTTTCAAAGTTATTTAAAATTTCTTTCGGCCCATCAATATTAGAAGCTATTACAGGGTTTTTAGTTGCAATTCCCTCTAAAATTGTCAATCCAAAACCTTCATAAACAGAAGGTTGAATTACTAAATCAAATTGGTGTAAGTTTTTTTTAATCCAGTCTCTATTTTTATTACCTAAGAAAGACACTTGAGATTGTAAATTAAGCTTCTTAGTCAATTCTTTTAAATAGCTTTCAGAAGATCCTTCTCCAATAAAAGTAATAGTAAAAACCCCAGGAAATAAATTATTTAGTATATTGATAGATTCAATAGCTATATGTTGACCTTTTTTCTCATGCATTAACCTACTAACTTGAACTAAGTTAAAATTATTAATACTTTTATATTTAGATCTCTTTTGGAAACTTTCAAAATCAATACCATTATTAATTAAGATTGTTCTTATATTAAAACGAGTAAGAATATCTTTAAATACAGTTTCGGAAATTGATACTATGTTGGTATATTTATTAATATAAATATTGCCTATGCCTACATCGTGAACCGTTAATATCTTTTTTACATTATTATAAAATATAAGATTTACTATATTAGGCTCATGGCAATGAATAACTTTAGGCTTAATTTTAAATAAAATCCAATTTAATTTTAAGATATATAAAGGATTTTTAGAGCCCGGTTTTCTATTTAAGAAAAAAATCTTTACTCTAGAATCAATACTTTGCAAAACAGCTTCATCAAATTCATCATTTACTATTATTAAGTAAGCATTGTTATTTATAACAACCTTGTTTAAAATATCTACTACTAGCATCTGAGCTCCCCCAGTTTTCATAGTAAATAAGCAATGGACAACGTTCATCTTATAAAAACCTATTAATAATTGACTTCAAACTGATTGAACTCGATATAACAAATGAAAATAACTGGTTATTAAAAGCTTTCAGCAAATTCATTTTTCTAGAATCTCTTAAAGCTATTAATTTCCTATTATTATCGAACTCTCGTAAAGAAATTCCTATAAGAACTGTTTTATAAACTTGAGGCATTAACATATTGGTAATTCCATAATATTCATAATCCTTCCAATACATATCAATATACATTTGGAAATACTTATACTCATTGATTCGAGCTTTTCGAGAAATAAGTCTATATTCATTAGAAACTGAATCACTCCTTTCTCTGTCTCTCTTCACTACCATAGTAGGAATAAATAATTGACTATCAATGTTTTTCAATAATCTTAACCAACTTAATGATTCATAAATTCTAAAAGTCTCAATAAATAAGAACTTTTTTAAAATTCTTGTCTTTACAACATGGGCAAAATCACCAGAAACTTTACCAGATAACCAATCTTTATATTTAAATTCACTCACATAATCAGGTAATCCTTTATCATTTAGCCTATCTGATACTAAAAACAAATAATGTTCAAAACCTGGATTAGACTGTATTTTTTGATTTATTTCCCTCAATGATTGATCGGACGAAAATCCATCGTCACTATCTAAAAATATGATATAATCCCCTTTAGCTTGTTCGATAGCCCTATTTCTTGCAAAATTTGCTCCCTTATTTTCATCATAAGTTATTAGTCTGATTTTTTTGTCTAATGGACACATTAACTGTATCTTTTCTAAGGTTTTATCATTAGAACCATCATTTACAATTATTAACTCAAAATCAGTAAATGATTGGTTAAGTACTGTTGAAATACAGTTCTCAATACAATCTTCTCGATTATAAACAGGAGTAATGATCGAAAAGGTTATTGAACTACCCATATATTTATTTAGATTTTAATATTTACGTTAGACTGTACTGGATGCAGATCTAATACGGATTCTTTGAAATTAAAATATTTTCTATCTAATGTAATTTGCAACAAAAGTGGATTAAATAGAATGCAACAAAATAAAAATATAATTAAAGGTGTTGAGGTTACTGATAGGGAATTATTAGTAGAGGCAATTATAAAAAAGCCTGCTAAAACAAACATCCTTTTAGAAAGACTATATGGGTACATTAGTCTTTTAATCAAGAAATAGTATAAAACCACCACAATAGCTAAAAAAACAAATCCAAACCTTAGAAGTATATCGATCCAAAAATTTTCCGTGGCATATAAACCTAATGAATAAATTATTGCATTTAATCTATCACTACTCACACCAAATGCAAAATCCATTATATCATAATGATCAAATATACTCCATACATCAATCCTTACTTGTGAACTATCATCTATTAATCCATTTTGCAATCTTCCTCCGAACATACCTTGAGAAATCAAATATGATACTACTGTAACGCCTGCTATTAAAAAGACAATGACTCCAAGTTTATATAAAACATTTACTTTTCCTGAAGAAAGTTGTCCTAGGTTATACAAAGCAAACAACAATCCATTACCTAATATACTTGATCTTGAGTTAAAGCTTAATATGGCCCAATATCCAAGTCCCCATAATATATATTTATATTTTATTTTAATTGGAGATATTAAAATAAAACACATAAATGTTGAAATAATCAATGCATTCTGTAAAGGATGACCATGTATACCTAAAGCTCTTCGATCTTGAAAATTATCATTGTAAAAACCTTCATTACCAGCATATGAAAATATATAGATACCCGTATATTGTTCAAAAATTGCTATTCCGCATTCTATTATATAAAAAACTAATACTACTTTCTGTAACCCATGCCACAATCTAATATTAGAATAAGACATATTATAGTTACTTGGATATGCTAAAAAAACAATAGGTGTTAATAACAAAATTAACGATAACATCCGAGTCCCATCACTTGTATCAAAAGCCATTTTAAACATGCAATATATACTAATGAATAATAACAGAAAAAGTTCTTCTCGCTTCGCCTTGATATTAATTTTTGTATAAATTGTTATTAAAATACTTAATAAAGCTATGAGAATCATAACTATTTTATAGTCTATACCAACTTTTTCTGTAACATTAGGCCCAACGAACATTAATAATGAGAACGCTATATACCTTGTTATATTTGCCATACATTTTATAATAAATGATTAACGATTATAGTTTGAAAAAGTAACGCTCTAGATTTATTACTGTTATTATAAGCTATTAATTTTCTGCCTTCGAAAAAACTATTAGTTTCTTCATCAAGAGCTATTTTTAGTTTTTCTAAGTATTCAACTTTGTTTTGTGCTATATATATATATTCTTGAAAATCAATATAGTCTTCTGTATAATTTAGCAAAACCACAGGCTTCCCTAATGACAAATATTGGTAAATCTTGTTATGATGATGGTAACTTGCTATTTCACACTTTTTATCCAACATAAGACAAACATTCCATTGGGCGACTTCTTTAGGCAGTTCTTTATGATCTATATAATTAAGATATTTAACGTTGCTTTTTGAAAATATTTTAGTTAAATTTTCTGTATACTCTGAAAAGCTTATTTTGCCAGCAATGTGAAATGATACATTAGGCAAATTGGTTGTAATATAATCTAAAAGTTCAATATCTGTTATATTCATAAAATTGCCCGCGAACCCTATAATTTTATTATTATTTCCAACCCCATTGTTAAAATGTTCTCTTTCTAAGTTCCAAATCCTTAAATTAACACAATTAGGCCAATAATATGCGTTTTTACTTTTATGATTAAAATATTTAGGCAAATATGTAGCTATTAAATTTTTGCTTGTTGCTAAGATAATATCTGCCTTATTAATAATATTCTTCATTTTACTCTTGATCGATTCATCTTCCTTATCATTCATAATATGATATGGATCTGACAACAAGAATACTACTTTGCTTTTATCAATGTAATCTATAAGCAATTCTTGGTTCGGTGACGTAATTATAATTATATCATATTCATTTAACAATCGCTTTACGTATCTCGCCCTTAGTCTCTTTTCAATATTAAAAAATTTAGATTTTCGTGGTAAATAAGTAACGATTTTTAAAACTTTATTTTTAATATTATCACAAATAATTTTTTGATTTGAAAAGTTTGCTATCACTAAATAGTCCAAATTATATAGTTCACTAATCGCTTCAAATGTAGAAGCCCTTGTATAATTATTGAGATCGAGAGACTCCGAAACAGCTAATATTTTAAGGTTAGTATTTTTCATAAATTATTATTAGAATTCATTATTATTCTTAAAAAAGTGAACAATAGTTTATGTACGAGCAGGGATTTTAATCAAGTAATTAACTAAACTTTTAATCATCGTCATATTGACTGTAAATATTGCTCTAAGATATTCTTGTAACGTTGCTCCTGTAAGCTTATTTATCAATAATTTCCAATTAGGAACAAAAAGTATTATCATAGCTATATCTAAAGATATTGTAACCTCTACAATGCCCAATTTCGAACCAACATATATAAATAACGGCATTATAAACAATGTTATAAAATTCCAATAAAACTCTAAATCTGTTCTTCCTGTTGCAGCGACTAGGCTACCAACAGGATTACCAATGGCTCTCAAAATCATATAAACGCTTAATATTCTAACTAATACTACAATATCTTCGAAACCATTCCCATACATTATTTTAACTAATAACGGAGAAAAAACCATAATACCTACGTAAACTAATATATTTACATTTGATACTATGTTAATAAGTTTTAAATAGTTTATTTTTAACAATTCTATATTATCCTGAAATTTAGCTAATGCTGGAGAAGCTACTTTTGTTAAAATTGGATTTATGATCTGAGCAGGCCTAAATACCAGTTGCTTTGCTAGACTATAACCTCCTAAAACTTCGGCTGAAAATAAATTCCCTATTAGTAAAATATCTAAATCTCTATTTAAATAATTAAAAATTTGCCCCCCTACTTGATAACCTCCAATTCGTAAAAAAGGCTTAGTTTCTTTTAATTCAAAATGAATTAATAACCCATATTTTTTGAGACCTATTAATAAAAAAGTCAAATTAACGACTAAATATTGAATAATTGTTGGATATACTAAAGAGTAAACTCCATAACCTCTTACAGCCATAATTACTGCTATAATAAAAGCTACAATTACTCCAGACAATTCTACAATCGAAACATTTTTAAATAGAAGATTTTTGTTTTCTATAGTTTTAAACTGCCTTCCTATTGCTGAGATTATCAAGTTTAAACTCAGCAAAGGCACTAACACCTTAAGTAAAGGTTGATTATAAAATTCGCTAATAAATGGAGAGATAATTAAGACTAAGATATACATTAGTATACTTACCAATAAATTTAGCCAATATAGGCTTGCATATTCCTTTGCTGAAATATCTTTTTTATATAATATTGCTGAAGTTAAACCCATATCATTAAACAAATCCATAAAACTCATAACAAATGTCACTATTGCAATAAGTCCAAAATCTGATTTATCTAAATATCTGGTCAATATAGAAATACGTAAAATTTGCGTTACAGCCATAATTACTGTACTAAAAGTCGTCCACTTTACACCAGTAATTACTTGTTTTTTAATTGACATTCTCTTTTCAGGTTTTAATTTTGAAGATTAATTCTTTATCATATCATATAAGTTATATTCGTCAAACAAATTTTTCATTTGTTCATCATTTCTGTTTAGCAACACATTTATATTATATAAAGAATCTTTTTGTGTACTTCTAATAGTTAAAAAATGTACATTCTCTCCTTTTACACGTCTACACTTTACATTATTTAATAATGAGCAACATTTAAACCATATATCGTCTGCATGAGGAGCTAATTTCAAAAATTTACTAATTTCAAAAACTTCTTTATGCAAGGAATTAGGAGGATATAGTACACCTGATACTCCTGTTGGCATTATATTATATGATGAGTTATGTCCATATTTAGATATATTGTTAATCATTCTATTATATGGAATAATCTTTTTTTCAGATTCAAGTATAATATCATGTCCCCTATAGCAAAGAACATCTAATGGATATTTATTATGACAGTTTATCATTTCACGTAGCCAGTATTTCGGATATAATATATCATCGTCTATTGTTATGATAGTTGAGTTAGGATACGCTTTAAGTGCATATATCAATTTTTTATATGATCTAATGTTTTCTGATACAAAAGTGACTTTTAATCCTCTTTCTTGTAGCTTAACTATTTGACTTGGTAGTACTTGGTTTGGAAACTCTTCTAATGATAACCATAAGTGTATTACATCAGGTGTTAGATTTTGATTGAAAATTGTCTCCAAAGTTAAATGTAACGTACTAATCCTTGCAGGATAGCACGTTACAGAAACCACTATATTATCAGATTTACTATCCAGTTGTTTTCTTGAATATTTATTTTGTAAGTTCAGCTTAACTTCATGAAAATATTGGATAAACCGATTTACTTCATTTCTCAAATTGCTTACAATTTTTCTTGGTACTTTTATTAATAAATTAGTTTTTTTATCGCCTTGTCCCATCTTGTTTAGTATTTTATTATACCTTCTTTTATATATTAACCTATTAAATGCTCAATTTGCATTTTACTCGAGCGGCGGAAGACCTCCACATCCTTCTCCACCATCTCCCGAACCAGCATCGCCAGATCATACTTGGGTTCCCAGCCCAGCTTCGTCTTCGACTTGGTCGGATCCCCAATCAGCAGCTCCACCTCCGTCGGCCGGAAGTACGCCGGATCCACCGCCACTACGCAGCTGCCTGCCTCTAACTGAAATTCTTCGTTGGATGAGCTCACCACGTAGCCCTTCTCTTCGACGCCCTCGCCCTTGAAGGCTACTTCCACGCCAATTTCAGCAAAGGCCAGCTTCACAAACTCCCGCACCCGCGTGGTCACCCCCGTAGCAATCACGTAATCCTCCGGAGTCTCCTGCTGCAAAATCCGCCACATCGCCTCCACGTAATCCTTGGCATGACCCCAGTCCCGCTCGGCGTTCAGATTCCCCAGATACAAGCACTTCTGCATCCCCAAGCCAATGGCTGCTACCGCCCGCGTGATCTTGCGCGTCACAAACGTTTCGCCTCGCAAGGGTGATTCGTGGTTAAACAAAATCCCGTTGCAGGCGTACATGCCGTAGGCCTCCCGGTAGTTGACCGTGATCCAGTAGCCGTAGAGCTTGGCTACGGCGTAGGGACTCCGGGGGTAGAAAGGCGTCGTCTCCGATTGGGGAACGGCCTGCACTAAGCCATACAGCTCCGAGGTCGAAGCCTGGTAGATCTTGGTCTTCTTCTCCAGACCCAGAATGCGTACCGCCTCCAGAATCCGAAGCGTGCCGATGCCGTCGGCGTTAGCCGTGTACTCGGGTGTATCAAAGCTCACCTTCACGTGTGACATGGCCGCCAGGTTGTAGATCTCGTCGGGCTGCGTCTCCTGGATGATGCGAATCAGGTTGGTCGAATCGGTCATGTCCCCGTAGTGCAGCTTAAAGCGCACGTTAGACTCGTGGGGATCCTGATAGAGATGATCAATCCGCTCGGTGTTGATTAGGGAGGCCCGGCGCTTGACACCGTGCACCAGGTAGCCTTTTTCTAAAAGTAACTCGGACAGGTATGCGCCGTCTTGGCCGTTCACACCCGTAATTAATGCCGTCTTCATAATAAGTTCTTTGTAAAGGATTTTACAATGGGAGAATAAGCTTTTTATAGTAGCTTATAAAAAATGCATTTCAATCTCTAATAGGCTTTTTCGTCACCTTTGATCATTTTCTCAACCGTCCACCAGCAGATCTTGGCATCCAGCACTGCTGAGCGCCTTCTAATGTACCACTGATCCAGTTTCAAGCGATGTTCCATATCCTTCAGCCCTGCTTCCCCCCGTAGGCCCCGCGTCTGAGCCAGACCCGTAATTCCAGGTTTTACCAAATATCGCGTCGGAAAACCCGGCACGACCTCCCAGTACTGAGCATCGTGCTCTAACGCGTGTGGACGCGGTCCCACAATGCTCATATCGCCCCAAAGTACATTTAAAAACTGCGGCATCTCATCCAAGTTCGTCTTACGAAGGAATTTACCGATGGGCGTAATTCGTGGATCATCAGCGGAGGCTTGCTTGAAGGGGGCCACCTGATTGTGACGCATGGTGCGGAACTTCAAACAGCGGAATCGGCGACCATTACGGCCCGTACGCCACTGCACAAAAAAGATGGGACCCGGTGAGGAAAGTTTGATTAGCACTCCAATCATAGGAATCATCCAGCTCAACACCGTAAGGGCTACAAAACTGGCCATCAATACATCAAAGCAACGCTTCCCAATTGGCATCTGAGAGGAGTTAGCTACCGGTGAGTGCAAGCTGGGGCGGCTTTCAAGATTCGTTCGATTCTTTTTCGCTTCCCCATAAGCCGTATCTAAGCGAAGGGTGTTTTCTGAATAGTTCATAACGTTTGGCGGATTTGGGTTAACTTCTTTTAAGCTCTTTGCTTAACTTCAATTCAATAGGTAGATATACGAAAGAAGAAGAGTATAAGAGTTTGTTTTTAGCATGAAAAACTATTTCGAAATCAAGAAAATTATATATTAACTCTGCTTCATAACCTTAAAGTCTTTATCATTTTAAATTAATAATTGGCCTATGTGTGTTAGCAAGCTTTAAGTTTCTTTGATAAGCAGAGAGCCAATAATTATTCATCTTATACGTAAGATAAATGCACTAAAGTCTCTCTGCTACTAGTACCAACCTTTCCTACTTAATCATTTAGTTTCTTTTTATCATCCCCGTAGTAGCCGTAGCTGTAACTGTAGTAATACGCTTCACCCTCGCCCACTCCGTTCAAGATGATGTTAAG
>NZ_PTRA01000012.1 GCF_002943425.1 Siphonobacter curvatus | reverse complement strand
AGGGTGAGTACGAGCCCAAGGATTCCAACAAGAGCTCGGCGGGACGGAAGGTTAACCGCAGAACGGAGATCATTCTCACGCCTCGTCTGGATGAGTTCTTCCAACTCCTGACCCCTCAACAAGGTCAAGCTAAGTAAGCACTGGATTTTTCTATACTAAAAAAGCCCACTTTCAACAAGTGGGCTTTTTTTATTCCGTTACTAAACCTGATCCTAATGACTGGTTTGAATCATTTCATATTCTTCTTCCGTTAGTCCTGAGCTTTCTATCCATTCCTGTACTTCGGGCATATCCATGTCCTGAATATAGTCGTACGGATGCCGGGCGTTGATACGTTCGGCGATCGCTCGCCCTTCCGTCTGCTCGATCAGGTAGCCTACCGCACAAATGGTACCGTTTTTATCCATAAAACAGGGTTTGTATTGACCTACGTTCGGCTCACTTTGGGGAAAGTTGCCAGCCTCCCTGTATTGCTGTAATAGGTCTAATAACCGTTGGCGTTTTTGTTGGAGATGAGCGGGCAGATGGGTTACAGAGCTTTGTCGCAACTTGTCTTCTACGTACGCTAAATGCGTTTCAATACGAAGCGACTGCGGGGTTCTCAAATCAGGTTTACGGCCATAAGTGGCAATGAAGCTTTCATCGCCCAATACAGTGTTGATGGGTTGCAGTTGCTGTTGCGTGGATGCTAACGTGATGCCTAGGAAAGCAGCCATCACCATAAAACCCAGCATAGTGAGTACTTTCATGATAGATAAAGGTATGGAGGACCTTGTAAAGACCCAATTTCGATTTAAAGGGTTGGAACGGCTTTTATTCTTTCGATAAAAATTGTTTTTTAAGTTCTCGTGTCATCAAATCCCTTCTCAAACGCCTACCTTTGTCAGACTGATCGCATAAAGGGGTGCCCTACCTAACGGGCTGAGATCATACCCATTGAACCTGCCACGGATAATGCCGTCGAAGGGAAGCGTAGATAGTCTGAAAACTTGTATTTCTTCGGATTATCCCAGCATCAATACTCTTATCCATTTATGTACTGAAACCCGGACGGGCTTCAGCCCCTTAGCCTGTCGTAGCTATACGACCATGCATACAAGCTTTACTCACGCAGTAAAACTGCCCCATTTTTTGGGTAAAGGTTTTCTACTTTTTTTCCTATTACTTTCTTCGCTGTATTCGTTTGCTCAGAAAAATGCATCGGGTACAGTAACGGACGCGTCGGACGGTCAGCCCCTGCCCGGAGCTAGTGTACAGGCAGTTGGAACGCGAAGAGGCGTAACCACGAAAACGGATGGGAGCTTCTCATTAAGCAATCTACCTGATCAGGTGACGACGCTTGAAATCAGCTACGTAGGCTATGAAAAACAGCGTATTGACCTGACTGCTACGCAGCCGTTGCGTATTGCTCTGGTACGTAGTTCGTTTACCGCAGATGAAGTAGTAGTATCCGCGACTCGGGCCAACCAGCGTACCGGAATGGCGTATACGAATGTAGGAGGCGAAGAAATTCAGAAACAGAATTTGGGTCAGGATTTACCCGTACTTCTCAATTTTCAACCCTCACTAGTAACGACTAGCGACGCCGGAGCGGGCATTGGTTATACCGGCTTTCGGATTCGTGGCTCCGACGCAACTCGGATTAATGTAACCCTCAACGGCATTCCTTACAATGATGCCGAGAGTCAGGGGCTCTTTTGGGTTAACATGCCCGATTTTGCGAGCAGTACAACCAGCATTCAGATCCAACGCGGCGTGGGTACATCGACCAATGGAGCCGGAGCTTTTGGGGCGACGGTAAACGTCCAGACGAATGAATTTCGGAAAGATGCCTATGCTGAAACCAATCACAGCGTGGGTTCTTTTAATACATTGAAAAATAACGTACTGGCGGGTACGGGACTCATTAACGGAAAATTTACCGTAGATGCCCGTCTGTCCAGACTGACCTCGGATGGTTACGTAGATCGGGCTTCTTCCAACCTTAAATCGTTTTACTTGTCGGGAGCGTATTTTGGAAAAAAGTCCTTTGTACGGATTAACATTTTTTCCGGCATTGAGAAAACGTATCAGGCCTGGAATGGCGTGCCGGAATATTTGTTAAAGACGAATCGTACCTACAATAGTTTTACGTACGACAACCAGACCGATAACTACCAGCAGGATAATTACCAGTTACTGAGTTCGCATCAGCTTTCCCGTAACTGGACCTTCAACTTCAACCTTCACTATACGAAGGGACGTGGCTATTATGAAGAATATAAACCCGGCGAAAAACTCAATAAGTATGGACTAGCTCCGGTCGTCATTGGCGGGGTTACCGTTGATACGACTACGCTCATCCGCCGCAAATGGCTTGACAATGATTTTTACGGAACGGTATTCTCGCTCGACTATGATTCCTTTAAGAAGCTCAAGGTAAATATTGGTGGAGGTTGGAATCGTTATACGGGTAAGCACTTTGGTGAAATCATCTGGGCTCGCTTTGCCAGCAACTCCAACATTCGTACGCGGTACTACGAGGATGATGCGACTAAAACCGACTTCAACTTATACGCTAAAGCGTATTACCAGTTGACGGAAGGCTTGAACGTTTTCGCAGACGCTCAGATTCGCCGGGTTCACTACGATTTTCTGGGAATTAACAGTCAATTGCAAAATGTACAGCAACAGGCGGATCTGAATTTCTTTAATCCTAAACTGGGTTTGAATTACCAGATTAGCGAACAGCACTCGGCGTACGCTTCATTCAGCGTAGCTAACCGGGAACCGAACCGTGACGACTTTACGCAATCAACGGCCCAAAGTCGCCCAAAAGCTGAACAGCTTCAAGACTGGGAAGCAGGTTATCGTTTACAGGCAGGCAAACTGGCTTTCACGGTTAATGGCTATTACATGAACTACAAAAACCAGCTGGTACTGACGGGTAAACTTAACGATGTGGGCAGTCCCACCCGCACCAACGCGGGCAAGAGTTATCGGATGGGTCTGGAAGTAGAAGGCGGTTATCAGATCGCTAAAACCTTGACCTTGAACGCCAATGCTACCTTTAGCCGGAATAAAATCAAAGAATTCCGTTCGTACTACGATAATTATGATGACGAGACGCAACAGGAGCAAATTTCCAGAAATACGGACATCTCTTTCTCACCGAACGTAATTTTTGGCGGACAACTACTCTGGAAACCAATCAAAAACCTGGAGCTGGGATGGTTGGCCAAGTACGTAGGAAAGCAGTATTTGGATAATACGCAGGATGAAGGTCGAAAACTCAACGGCTATTTTACGAACGACATTCGCACTATTTACAGCATCAAGCCCAAGTTCGTCAAGGAAATTAACGTGAGTCTATTACTAAATAACGTTTTCAATCGACTCTACGAATCCAATGGTTATACCTTCAGTTACGTTTCTGAAGGACAGTTGACTACTGAAAATTACTACTACCCTCAAGCTGGTTTCAACGTTTTGCTGGGTGTAGGCATCAAATTCTAGTTTAATGCTGCCCAACAAAAAATCCGGTAAGTAGCCTTACCGGATTTTTTATTGGGCATTTATAGCAAAAGTTCAGGTTGGATAAACGCTTACGAGAATGACCGTTTGGTTTCGCTTTGGACGTCTGAGTACGTTTGTTTTACTTCATCAGCGAAGTCTTCTGCTTTGGCAGCTGCTTCACCCTTCAGTTCATACGCACTATCTTTGAAATCCTCTACTTTTGCTTTGGCTCTGCCTTTCAGCTCATAAGCTTTCTCTTCGGCTTCATCAGCGAATTCACCCAGGGAGCTCTTGCCTGCTTCGATTTCGTCGAGCATTTTGCTAGCCCAATCGTTAACGAAACGTTTGATTTTTTTAACGTTTTTGTTGCCACTTTCAGGAGCAACGATGATTCCGATTAGTACCCCTACAGCTCCGGCAGCGGCAAATCCTAAAAGACTTTTATTAGCCATTGTTGAATATTTTGGATGATATAACCCCGTTAGGAGGTCTATTCGTTAGTTCTTCAAATCTCTTTTGATGTCATCAAACGTTTTGTCAACGTCTGCTTTGAAGGATTTCCAATCGCGTTTCAGACCACCTTTCAGTTCGGTCATGTTTTCGTCGATTTTATCTTTTCGCTTTTCGAGCCGATCTTTCCGAGCTTCCCAGCGGGCTTTCTCTTCGCCTTTAGCGTTGTCCAGCTTCGCGTCGATTTGCTTCAATTCAGCATCGATATTGTCGCGTTGGGCTTCCATTTTAGCAAGAAACTCACGTTCTTCTTCTTTCAGCTCGGCGTTTACTTCCGCCCGTTTCTCAGACGCGTCATTTTTTGCTTCCTGTAAGTCTTCATTAATTTCCGCTTTCTCTTCGCGTGCTTCTTGTTTAGCATCAGCTAAGCTCTCTTCGGCACTCTTCGGTTTTTCTTCGCAGGAGGTCAGCGTGAACATTCCTAATGCTAAAGCGGTACTAAGGGCAATCAAACTTTTTTTCATGGCAATAACGCAGGTTGGAATAATTTTAAGTGATAGGTTGACACTCGGTAATAATAAGTTGATGGTAACGCAGGTTGGTTATAAATTCAATTATTCAGGTTGAAGTACTTTGTCTTTAAAGGTTGGTTGACGGTTGTGGATATGTTTAAATGCGTTGAAGGCATTTTAGATGACTATACCGGTTAAAAACCGATACCAAACGGATATCAACCTAAAAACAGGGGAAATAAAATCCCAATATTCCTCCGTATATAACACCGTTACGTTGACTACTATACACGATCTTTCTAAAAACCATTAAACTAAAAAGGGCCAAACGTCTTCCGTTTGGCCCTTTTTATAGAAAGCAAGTAAAAGATTAACTTAGTAAGTAAGCTTTAAAGTCAGCAAAATTGCTGCTCATGGGAATAGCTTCCTTAGTCTTGTCGAGTAATTCAGCCAATCGTTCAGGAACGGGTAGTGTAGTACCAAGCGTCGCCTCCATGGTAGGCAGAAACTTCGCGTAATGAGCCGTAGATAAGAATACGCCCGTTACCTCTTCCTCCATCCCGGCTACCGTGTCTTTTAGTCCTTGATATGCAATGGCCGTATGCGGACAGAGCAAATAAGCCGTCGAATCGTAGGCGTGGCGAATGGCATCCTGCGTTTGTGCGTCGTCGTACCAGATGCCCGTTATCAAATCCTTAGCGGTTTCCCATTCACCGCCGCTTAGGAGCAGTAAACGCGGGAAGTTACTGGGATTACCCACATCCATCGCGTTCGAAATAGTTTCCTGTGAAGGTTTGGGCTCAAATACGCCCGTTGACAAATAGTCGGGGACCACGTGATTACTATTTGTCGCCGCGATAAACTTACGTACGGGCAGACCCATGCGGTAGGCAATGATTCCCGCCGACAGGTTGCCAAAGTTTCCACTCGGCACACTGAATACGAGGGGCTTCCCTAAGTGCTTCAGCCGAGCGTATGCATTAAAATAATAGAACGCCTGGGGAATTAAACGACTGATATTAATTGAGTTAGCTGAAGCTAAGTTAAATTTCGCCCGTAAATCAGCATCCAAAAATGCTTCTTTCACCAATCGCTGGCAATCGTCAAAAGTACCTTCTACTTCCAACGCCGTAACGTTGGCTCCGAGGGTGGTCAATTGTTTCTCCTGAATGTCAGAGACCTTTCCACGGGGGTACAAGATCGTTACCTTAACGCCCGGAGTTTGGTAAAACCCTTGAGCAACGGCTCCGCCCGTATCACCAGAGGTAGCTACGAGAATATGAATTTCCTTGGCCGATTTTTCCAGAAAATAGGACATCAATGCCGCCATGAAACGAGCCCCAAAATCCTTGAAGGCCATGGAAGGCCCATGGAATAATTCGAGCACGTACGTATCAGGTTCCACCGCTACTACCGGAGCATCGAACGTAATGGCCTGATCGATGATGCGTTTGAGGTCGGCTTCGGGAATGTCATCGCCAATTAAAGCCTTGGATACTTCCAACGCAATCTCGGATAGTGATAAATCCTGAATCGTTTCAAAAAATGAAAGCGGAAGGGTCGGAATATATTCGGGCATGTACAACCCATTATCGGGGGGCAACCCACGAAAAACAGCCTCTTCTAAGCTAACGTCAGGACTCTGGTGCTTGGTGGAATATAGTTTCATCCGAATAAGTTTTCAATTTACCGTTCCGTCTTTCCAGCAGCCTCTTGCCTGAAAACCACCGCCTGCGTAACAGTAAATCGTTTTTAATAAAACGAGGACAAAATTCGGGGTTTCCCCCCGGCCTGCCAAATAGAATTTTGTGAAATTATGCCAATAGCCGCTGAATTTGTTCTTCCGCCTGATCCGGTTCGTCAAACCAGTATTCTCGCAATAGCGGAGCAATCTCCAGTCGAATGATGCGTAGGAACCATTCTTTTTCGGGCATTTGCGGATGGGTGAAGTAACTATGACCAATGAGATATCCACTGCCTAGATTGCGATCATTGTGGATAACTTTGTTGATAAACTCCAATTTATTCACTAAAATGTGGATAAACTCCGTGGATAGACCTTCCTTTTCTAGTAACGCTTGAAACTTGACACCAAAGGCTGGAGCTAACTCGATGAAGGCAAAACGTCTCCGCAGGGCGTAATCTACCAGAGCCAATGAGCGGTCGGCGGTATTCATGGTCCCAATCAGATAGACATTGGCGGGTACGAAAAAGCGTTCTTCCGAATAGGTCAGCGTAATGGCGTGAGCAGGGCCTCGTTTATCGCTTTCCATCAATTGAAACAATTCCCCAAAAATTCGGCTTAAGTTGCCTCGGTTGATTTCGTCGATAATGAATACGAAGGGTTGGTCAGACTGCCCAGCTCGCTTACAGAATTCGTAAAATACGCCGTTTCGCAAATAAAAATTACCCGCTCCATCGGGTCGTAGTCCCTGCATGAAATCTTCGTAAGCGTACGACTGGTGAAACTGAATCGTTTCAATACGGCTTTCGTCCCGAGCACCCAGTAATGTATAGGCAAGCCGTTTGGCGACAAAGGTTTTCCCCACCCCGGGAGGCCCCTGCAAAATCAAATTTTGCTTGTACGCCAATGCATCCTGAATTTCCTGAAAGCGTTCCTCCGAAAGAAATAATTCCTGCAAAGCGTCCGCTGCGGTATAAGGTCGGGGCTGATACGCTGGTGTGGGTTCGGCAACGACCGGGGCCGGTGTCGATACAACCGCTTTTTTTGTGGATTTCTTAGGCGTTTTTCCTTCCTGATTGAATACGTAGTAATCGCTACGCAATCGTTTCAAGAACTCTACCGCCGTTTCGTAGGATTGAACGTTCTGGACGGAACCTTCAAAAGAAGCCTTATTAGTAAGCCCAGACCATAAACCAGCTTTTAATCCATCGGCCGTGATGGTCAGAAACAGGTGATGGCATTCCTGATGCGAGCGAAAGCGGGCCGGGTATAAGGCTAGCCAGCATACGAGCGAACCAAAATTGGTGCTTCCCCGGAAATCGACAGTATGCGTACGGTATTCACTCAGGCCCAGCGTTTCGGCAATAGCAGTAGTAATTTCCTGCAGGGCTGGCTTGATAAGATTGGATTGCAGTTTTCGGTAAAAAATCGGGTACAACAACCGGAAGTACAGACTTTTACCCTGACGGCGATACACACTGAACGAATCTCGCGGCTCGGAGTTTGCCAGCCCTTCAACCACTTTTAATCCGTACTTCTGAAAGTATTCGGTATCTCTGCGTTCGATGCGTTCGCGGTAAAAATCCACGTCTTCTGCACGCAGGGGCGGGCGTTCTTCCTGCAACTGATTCAGCACTTCGTAGCGGAGCAGTTTAATAGGCTTGAACTGTTTTTCAACGACTTTGTACTCTTCCAGCAACTGAGCAATCACGGCTTTGTCGATGGCATTCAGTTCAGCAAACAGAGCATCATCATCCGATTCCAGCCTTTGCAGATAGCGGGCAATCTCCTGAATACGCCGAATGGTTTCCTGAATCTGGGTCATGGGTTACTGGGTACGCTGGTAAAATTGTTCAATCTGGTTACTCAGATCAACCAGCTGGTTCTCGGGCAAATTTCCTGAAAAGTATTGTACCTGCCCGATTCGGCCCAGTAATCGATCAATTTCGGAACGCTCGAGTCCGCTTTTTGCCGTCAGTAGTTCTTTAAATTCTTCGTCCAGCTCCGTCGTTTTCAGACCAAACCGCTGGCGTACGTACGTCAGCCAATGCTGAATTTTCTTTTCGGCAATCACGCTATGATCGGCCTGATGGTAGTATAACTGGCCTACCGTTTCGACGAATTCCAGGGAGCTGTTCCGTAGCGGCTCCAGTACCGGAATGACGCGTTGTCGTCGTTTACTTTCAAAGAGTACAAACAAAAATAAAGCCGCCAGCGTCAGGTAATACGCCCAGGTTAAGCTCGGACTGGTAAAGAGAAAGCGGAACAAGCTTTTTTCACCTTCGCGACCCTGTTCCGTATACTCATCCCAAAGAATGGGTAGATTGGGTAAGTACGAAAGGGCCCGAAAGGCATAATTGGCGTCACCCTGTTGCAGGAGGTAATAATTGGTAAAGACTTCCGGAGCCGAATGCAGGTACAACGTACCCGCTCCGAGGTTGAATTTCAGGAAATTATACTGCCCGTGCTGGTTTACACCCAAAACCGTAGCGTTTTGTGTAGACTCAGTGGTCAGAAGATGATTTTCCGCGGTTTCTCTTTCCAGAACAAAGCCCTTACCCGGTCGTTTGAAGGCCGGATTTGTCAGGTTCAGAGCCATCGTATCGAGCCGAAAGCGGTTGTAAAAAGCCTGTTGATCTTCGTCCGGCTGAGCCTGCTCCTGATAGGCCCGATTGAAATCAATGAGATGATTGGTACCTATTTTCAGGTGCAGTGAATCCAGGAGGAGCTTTGGAAAACCGTTGGCCGAAAGAAAAACGACATTTCCGCGTTTCAGGTACGCAAACAAAGCCTTTACGTCGGCGTCTTCGAGCGTACAGTTTTCGCTGATGTATAAGTAAGTACTGCGGGGAGCGAGTTGCTGTTCCTTCCAGAGGTTATAAAAAGGCAGACGTACCGAGTGAATGGGTTGTTTCGGAAACAGTCCCGGCAGCAGGTCATAAAGGGCTTGGGTAGCGAAAGGCATTTGCTGGTCATTCCGATACGTCCGCGTCCAGTCGATAGGTCGCGGACGGAAGTACTCCACGGCCACAAACAGGACGATGATACTGAGCAGAAAGAACAGAAATTTCGAATGCTTCACGAACGGGAAAACGTTATAAATATAAATTGGAAGGGAGTTGGGTTTGTACCCTAGGCTAGTGATTATGGAACTCCTACGGAGTTAGTACAACTATCTAACTGAAAACTCTAAACCCTAAACTCATTAAACTCCTGTTGAATTTCACGGTATCGTTCTTCCGTTACCGGAAAGTCGCCGTACCAGACGTATTCAAACAACGAAGTCAAATGTTCGAATGTAGGCCGTAACCCGGGCTGGTTCACCTCGTAGACATACGTACGGTTGGTTTTATTGATTTGCCAGGAAATCAGCTGCCGGTCGGCCATGGTCTTGAGGGTTTGCAGGTACAACAGTCGTACGGCCAGTCGGTAATTGTGCTGATGAACCGCCTGATCAATCGCTTCCCGAAAATCAATCGCGTGAATGTCTTCCTGCATCAGCGAATAAGGAAGCGTGGATCGTTTCGATTTCCGCTGGAACAGACCCATTTTGTCCATGCCCATGAACTTATACAGCACAAATACGACCACGGCCGTAATAAACAGAATTTGTACCCATTCACGGCTTTTTCGGGTATCGGTACTGTAGAGAAACTCGAAAAGCCAGGCTAGAAATCGTTGCCAAAGCTCATCGATCAAACCCGAGGGTGGTTCCACATCGTGACCATACTGGTATTCGCGGGCCTCTTTAATCTCATTCCAGCGTTCGGACAGGGGTTGCCGTAACGTTGGTCTGGCAGGTTCGGCAGGAAGAACCTTTTTACCTACACCCGTAGCCTCCTTCTGAGCGTATGCTCCCGAAAGCGGAAACCAGAGCAGACAAGCAATCAGCCAGTAGTAAAGTCCCTTAATACGCATCGTCACGGCGATTTTGCTGACCAATGGCTTCAATTTCCTGCATAAGGCCAATACCTTCTTTCTTTTCCACGAGCGAAAAATACTGAAATCCGAGAGCTACATCGACCAGGGCCGAAAGAATGGTCGTACCTGTTACGGCTATTACCGAACTAAGCATCGTTACCCACTGCAGGTCATCTCCTACCACTTTCAAGGTTTGCAGAAACATGACCAGATACATGGGAATGGACAGAATTCCTCCTAAAAAGCTGGCTGCCAACGTGACCAGTATCCGGATACCGAAGGTAGTCAGGGCGTCGCCCCAGCTCATCGTTACCAGTTCATGCGAACGTTGTAGAGCCTGCGAAGGTCGCCGCTCTTCGCGAACTAGACTGATCGTACCTAAACTAAACGTGGTATACGGGTATGCTACCGGTAGAAAACACAGGACAAAGCCCAGTAGTAAAGAGAACCCGTATATCACGTACAGAAGTAACGTAGGTAATAAATTTCGCAGTACGATTCGCCAGACCTCGGCGGGCTCAATAGGCTCGTCACTGTCCATGTACCGTACCAGATAACTGCTCACGACCAGGGAAATGGTAATACTCGCCAGGAGACTAAACAGAATACTCATCAAATACGAAGGCCCGAAGAAATTGCTGAAGCGAGAGGCACCCGCCAGTCCCAATCCCGAACTGAAAAGCTGCGATTGGTATAAGCCCGTAGCGATTCCAGAAATCAGCGAGAAAGGAGCCGCGAAATACAGCAAAATAGGCCCCAGTGTACGCAGGTTTTGAAAGGTAAACTGAAAGGTAACGTTAATGATTTCGCTAAAATTTCGCTCTTCGCGAAGTTGAATGGTACGCATAAGTACGTTTTTAGGCTAGGATTGGGGAAGTCGCAAGGTGGCTCTCCGGTTCAGCTGGATCGGATACCAGACGAAATACCAGCCAATAAAAAAGGCCGAAGCCGCGATGATGAGTATACTAACGGCCGGGTACAGCGGCTGTCGGGTTACGAAGCCTTCCAGAAAACCTGCCGTAATGAAAATGGGGACCAGGCCAATTGCAATTTTCATCCCCTGACGAGCTCCCCGCTGGAAAGACTCAAGCCGGGAGTAAGTTTTAGGAAACAGAATACTATTCCCGATCGTCAGCCCCGCACAACCGGCAATAATGATGGCTGAAATTTCGAGCGTGCCGTGAATCCAGACCGTCAGCAGAGCCGCCCGAATGACGCCCTGCTGGTACAGAAACGTAAAAAACGCTCCGAGCATGACGCCGTTTTGAAACAGTACATATACCGTTCCTACTGACAAAGCAATGCCATACACAAAAGCCGCAAAAGCTACGCGTACGTTGTTAAGTGTAATGGTAAGGAAAGAGACGGTCATTTGCTGGGATTTATACACCGCCATCGGATCACCGCGTTGGATATTTTCGAGCGTCATGTTGACATACTGATCCCCCAGAATGAGACGAACGAAACTTTCGTCGTACAGCGTAGAAATCACGCCCAGCACCGTAGCGGCGAAAAAGAACAGAAAGGCATACAGCAACGTTCGATGCGACTGGTAAAACAGAAAGGGTAACTCGTACGCCCAGAATTGGACGAAACGATTGCTTTTTTCCTTGTGGTTGGCGTAGATTTTCTGGTGAAACCGCGTTGCCAGCGTATTCAGGTAGCGGGTAACGGGCGAATCGGGATAGAACGTACGGGCGTACGAAAGATCGTCGGTCAGTTCAATAAACTGTTCCGATAATTCATCGGGATTCTTGGTCCGATGGTCTTCGTAATACTTCCACTTTTCCTTGTTTTTCTTAATAAATACCGCTTCTCGCATGGGCTTCTCCGCTTAAACCAGATAACTGCGACTAAACTATCGGGCTATCGGCCAAAATAGCAAAAACTTTTTCGTAATTCGCTGCGAATCCCAAAGGATTCATTGGATCCTTTCCCCAGAACGAATTTTCTGTTTGTCGATTCACGAGAACCATCCGTTGCCTAACTCAGCCATGTCTACGCATTTATCCATCCAAACGACCCAGAATGTTACGCTGGAATTTCTGCCCGCTAGTATTGGCGACCGAATTCTGGCTTTTCTTATTGATCTCGTAATTATGGGAGCGTGGTTGATTCTGGGGTCCCTACTCTTCAGTACTTACCTGACCAATGTTGTAGAGAATACGAGTGTTCTGTTCGCTATCTATATGCTGGTGATTGCTCTGCCCGTCATGGGCTATAGTTTACTGTCGGAAATCTTTATGAACGGCCAGTCGGTGGGTAAACGGGTACTGGGACTTCGGGTCGTACGCCTCAACGGTACATCCGCCAGTGTGGGGGATTATTTTCTGCGATGGCTACTTAGAATGCTTGACATCTGGATTTTTTCGGGACTGGTGGGCTTGATTACCATGGCGATCTACCAGGGTCAACGGCTGGGTGACCGGGCCGCTAAAACGGCCGTGGTGAAATTACGGCCACCCGTACGACTGGATGAACTCACCCAAGATGACCATCCTGAGTACCAGGTGCTATTTCCGCAGGCTTTACTGCTTTCCGACCGGGATCTAAATACCATTCGCCGGGTACTTCGCAAAACGCAGCAACACCATACGTTCGATTTACTGGCGATGACTGCCCAACGGGTAAAAGACGTTACGGGTATTCAAACCGACCTCGACGACTGGGTGTTTCTCACTACGCTTTTACAGGATCATACCGTATTAGCGGTACGGGAAAGTGTATAGAAAGCCGGAATCAGATTAGATCGGCTGGCGTTCCGGACCCATCAGAACTACGATCATCGTAGCCACCAGTAAAGCTAGATACACGAGTAGCGTGACGCGTTTGGGAGCGTAAGTCCAATATTTGAAAATCAGTAATCCACTTCCAACCAACCCAATAATCAATACACTTCGGTTACGATAATCGGCGAGATTCGCATACAGACGGGTGTAGGTCGCTTCGTCCTGATAGGATTGGTACAAGTCATAACCCGTTAACAGTCCAAACACAAAAAGTAGCGATACACTCGCCAGAAGCAGATACGAAGGCAGGGTTTTCCACATGATACGGTGACATTATTCCTACAAAGATGTTCAAGGAACGACTCCATTTTGATACGTAAGGATATAAATCATCCAGGCTACGAAGAAGATTATTGCCAAAATAGCATTTGTAAAGTCATCCGCTATAAAATCCATCCACGCCCGATTTCTTCGCAGACTTACACGAAAAAAAAGCCATCGCAAGGTACCTACGGGCACATTGCATAGCAATTCCCTGACTATCATTCTTAAGATACATTCTGCTAGTAACGTCAGAATCTCGGACATCGGGCAACGCTCTTGATTTCCCGCAAGCTATTACTTCCCCTCCTTCCTCTGACAACCATTTGGGACCGGCGGTGCGGAATAGGACTCTTCTGGTTCTTATACTAATTCATTCATTCCTTTCTAAAAGAAAGGCTTTCCCCTCTCAGGGAAAGCCTTCGCCATTCACTATTCGTTCAAGCACCTACTTTTTCGCCACGGCTCCTCTGAAGTTTCGGAGGTTATACGTGAACGTTAGCATAAAATACCGGCTCAGCACCAGCGTACGGGTATCTTCCACGTACGTTTCCGTCGTATTCCGGCTGATGCTGTTGTTTTGATTGAGTAAATCGAAAATTGTTAGACGAATTTCACCGCGTTGATCTTTCAGGATCTTCTGCCCTACGCCCAGATTGAACAGCGTAAAACTCCGATCATAGCCGGCCCCCAGACCCGTATATAGCGTATTGGTTACGTCAGGGTTAATGGTGAAGCCCTTAGCTGAAATCCAGTTCAACCGAAAACGGGCCGTATGCGAGAAATAGTTACTGTTCTGCTGAGGCTGAATGGTATACCGAATGATGTTGTACGCCCCTGAATACGAAACAGAAAAATCCAGGTTCTCGCTGATGTTACTGCTCAGGACAGCTCCACCGTTGATGGCGTAATTGTTCGAGAAGCTTTCAACTTCGTTGATCAACCCGGGCGTACGGGAGTAATTCACGCCCCCGTTCAAGTTCAGGTTACTCTTAATCGACTGAATCGGCAAGCCCAGGTTCATAAATGCCCGCAAATTCCGGTAGCCCTGTAAGTTAACCGGACGGCTGTATTGCGAGCCACGCGTCAGTAACACGCCTTCGGTCAACGTCGTGTCCCGATTGGCGATCACGGTAGCGTTGGTGATGTTATTAGCTGTAAAGGTGGCAAACATCCCCCCGAAGAAATTTACCGACTTGGCTACATTCGTGCTGTTGTACCGTAAAGAAAGCGTATGCGAATACTCCTGTTTCAGGTTCGGGTTACCGCTGGAAATAAACAGCGGGTTGGTATTATCAAACACATTCTGCAGCTGCGTGATGGAAGGAGCATTCGTAGAAGTACGGTAATTGAACCGCAGGTTTTTCGTTTGCGTGAATTTGTAGTTCACGTCCATATTTGGCATCCAGTTCTGGAAAGTTTTATCCACCGAGAACGTCCGGGGAAATAATTGATTCCCCGATAAATCCGCTAACTGATAATCGACACCCGCCGAAAGAAAACCTTTTTGGCTACGTAAGCGGTATGAAAGTCCAGCCCGGTTGGTCGAGTACTGATTGTCGAAACGGTTGCTCAGAATCGAATTCAGCGATGTGTATCCCTGCGTAGCTTCGTTGTAATCGTACGTTTCCTTGTTGCTTTTGCTGTTGGTGATCGAACCGTTGTAGCTCAGTTGCAACTGACTCATCTTCGACAGCGGCTCGGTATAGTTTACGTTCGCATTCCAGGTATTACTGTTGGTTTCCGTTTCCGATTGTTGTCGGATCAAGGCCAGCGAATCCACCCCGTTTCTGCGGGCATAGCGGTTCTCGGAGTTTAGTAAGCCATTCCGGTTATTGGCATTCAACGTCGTTCCCAGTCCCACGGAAATGGTTCGCCCGGGCTTGGCAAATTGATGGCGGAACAACAGGTTCTGGCCAAAGTTGTAGCCGTTACTCTGGGCCGTATTGCGGGTACTGGTTTGGCTGATCTGGGCTCCGGTTTCGCTCTCGCGGGTCGCCCCTTCGACCGTACTGCTACTGTTATTGTTTTGAACGCTAATCCGCGGCGTCCAGATCAACGAACTTCGTTTGCTGATCTGATACTCCAGTCGCAGGTTGGCCCGGTGGTTATTGTTATTGTTGGTAGACTGGCTGTTCTGATCATAAATCTGACCGTTGCCACCTGTAGCAAAGGACGTACGGCTCAAGGTCGTTTCGGACCGGTTCCGGGCATTGTTGAAAAAGTAACTACCCGTTACTTTCACCTTACTGCTCCAGTTATCGGTGTAGTTTAAGCCGATGGCATTTGTAGAGGTAATACCGCCCTGCTGACCTACCAGGAAGTTTCCGGCGGAGTTTCCGCCAAATCCACCGCCGCCGCCACGGTTTCCACCGCCACCACCGCCGCCCCGGTTGCCACCAAAGTTACCACCACCCCGGTTGCCACCGCCACCTGAGCCCAGGGCTCCGAGCAAATCCTGCATGGCGAAGTTTTGCTGGTTTATGTTGTTACTCAGGCCAATGAGTGAAATCCGGCGAGCTCCGTTAAAGAAGTTGATATTTCCCCCGGCCGAATACCGATTGTCGGTACCATAACCGGCGTATACTTTTCCGAACTGACCATTATTCTTCCCACTTCGCGTCGTAATGTTGATGGTACGTTCGGCATTACCGTCGTCAAAACCTGTAAACTGGGACTGATCGCTCAGCCGGTCAAATACCTGAATTTTATCCACTACTTCAGAAGGCAGGTTTTTCAAAGCCAGCGAAGCATCATCCCCAAAAAACTCGCGTCCATCCACCAGTACGCGTTTGACATCCTGTCCCTGGGCTTTAATGGTTCCGTTTTCCACCGTGATCCCCGGCATTTTTGTAACCAGATCCTCCACGTTAGCGTCTTTCGTTACTTTATACGCATCGGCGTTGTAAATCAGCGTATCGGCTTTCTGCTCCACGCGTTCCTGCATGCCTTTCACCGTCACTTCTTTCAGGTTTCTGGAATTAGAAGACAACGGTAAGGTACCCAAATCAAGTACGTTGTTGAAGGGCCGTACCTGAATCTGTTCGGTATTGTACCCGATATTTGAAAGACGTAAGCGATAACTGCCCCGACTCAGATTCGGGAAGGCAAAACGTCCCTCGGCATCAGTAGTAGTTCCACTGCGTTTGGTACTATCGCTGGCATTGATCAATAGAACTGTTACGCCGAAAAGTACCGAGCCGTCATTTTTATCCGTAACTCGTCCCCGTAGTTCAGTTCCATTCACGCCGGGTTCTGTCGTTGCCTGCGTGGGTGGAGTCGTCGTAGGCACGGGTTGTGTGGCAGGACGTGTCGTGGGGGGTAAGGTATCCCGAACAGCGGGCGGTGCTGCCACTGCTTGGCGACTCGTATCAGCGGGCAGTACGGGCGTGTTGGAAGGAAGCGTCGAATTGGGCTGAGTCGTAGCTGGGCGAATCGTGTCCGCAACCGCTATAGTACGAACCGGCGACAAGGTTACGGCACCGACATCTACCTGAGCCCGTAAAGGAGCTACTTCAACTTCACGAGCCTGAAAATTCGCTTTAGCTACGCGTATGCGATACGCGGGGCCCTGTTCGAGTCCACGAAACAGAAATCGACCTGCGGTGTCAGTTTGGCTGGTGAGTCGTTTCGTACTATCGGCGGGCTGGAGTAAAACTACTTTAGCTTCAGAAACTGGCTTTTGGGTGGGTTGCGTCACGCGGCCGCTAATGGCACCTTCCTGGGCCCAAGCCTGGGAAAATGATAGCGTAGCGATCAGTAAAGAGAGGTAATGGTTCGTTTTCATTGTCTATCGCACGCGGCGGTGCTGGCTAGAAGGCTCGTAAAGAATTGTCTCATAGATTGCCTGGAGTGGTGGAAGTTTAGTGGTGAACGGGGGCAGTAGGACTCTTTTCATAAATTCATCGATGAACGGGGGTATTAAGTAGATATGCCAAGCGTTTATGGCTAGTTTATCTTTAAGGACTACTTACGCCCCAAGCACCGCTGAACGGGCGGCGGATAAGCAATTGTTTTTCAGAATAAATCGGGCGTAAAAGGCACTAAAATTTTCGTACGCGGGTTTGGCCGTTACGCATAAGAGTCCTACGTTTGTAGGCTAATTCTAGTTATTCGATAGAATAAAAGACTTCTCAGAGCCATGCAAAGTTTCCGTACCGAACTGGAGAATCCCCTCGTAGAAAAAGATATCGTCGATTTAGAGCGAAAAATCCGCCTTTTCCGGGAGGGAAAAATTCACGAGGAAAAGTTTAGAAGCCTGCGTCTGGCCCGGGGAGTATACGGTCAGCGGCAACAGGGCGTTCAGATGGTTCGTATCAAATTGCCCTACGGCAAAATGACGTTTAACCAGTGGAAACGCATTGCGGATATTTCGGACGAATATTCCACGGGAAATCTGCACCTAACAACGCGTCAAGATATTCAGATTCACTTCGTTAGCCTGGATCGTACGCCCGAACTCTGGGCCAAACTCGAACAGGATGACATTACCCTTCGCGAAGCCTGCGGAAATACCGTACGGAACGTAACGGCCTCACCAACGGCGGGTATTGATCCGCAGGAGCCCTTCGACGTCACGCCTTACGCGGATGCTACTTTCCGTTATTTCCTTCGAAATCCGATTTGTCAGGAGATGGGCCGGAAATTCAAGATTTCCTTCTCCAGCTCCGACGCCGATACGGCCCTGTCCTATATGCACGATTTAGGCTTTGTTCCTAAAATCAAGGATGGGCAGCGGGGTTTTAAAGTACTGGTGGGGGGCGGCCTAGGTGCCCAACCGGCATTGGCTCACCTGTACCACGAATTTTTACCCGTCGATCAGCTTATTCCGACGGTGGAAGCGGTTTTACGCATTTTCGATCGTCACGGCGAACGCAACAGCCGTCATAAGGCTCGTTTGAAATTCCTGATTGCTAAAATCGGTTTCGATGAGTTCAAGCGACTGGTTACGGAAGAATGGACCGCCCTGAAATCCAAAACGTATACGATTGAAGCTCCAGTAGAAGCTGCACTGGAAGTACCGACAGGGTCACTGGCGTATGCAACGGACGAGGTCTACAACCAATGGTTGAAATCCAACGTATTCCCGCAAAAACAGAGCGGCTACTACGGCGTATTCGTACGCGTACCGCTGGGCAATATTCATTCCGAAACCAGCCGTAGCCTGATCGGACAGATCGAGCCTTACGTTGCCAACGATGTTCGGGTATCAATCAACCAGGGCCTGTTGTTCCGTTTTGTAAAAGCGGAAGATTTACCCCGCGTCTACGAAATTCTGGCGGCTCACGAGTTGGCTCAACCTGGTGCGAACAGTACGGCCAACATCACGGCCTGCCCCGGTACGGATACCTGCAACCTGGCCATTTCCGATTCGACGTCCATTTCACTGGAACTGGAAAAAGTCATTGGGCAGGAATTTCCTGACCTAATTTTCAACAATGACATTCTCATTAAAATCTCGGGCTGTATGAACGCCTGCGGTCAGCACAGCATGGCCCAGATTGGTTTACATGGCAGCTCGATGAAAGCTCCGGATAAACGTGTATTGCCCGCTTTACAGGTTCTGCTGGGTGGTGGAACGCTGGGCGATGGCTCGGGTCGGGTAGCTGATAAAGTCATTAAGATTCCGTCGAAACGTGGTCCGCAAGCCCTGCGTTGGATTCTGAATGATTACGAACAAAACGCTAATGACGGCGAGTATTTCAATGATTACTACGATCGTCAGGGTGAAAAATACTTCTACGGCATTCTGAAACCGCTGACGGATCTCTCCACAGTGGTTGACAGCGATTTTGTAGACTGGGGTCAAACCGAATCTTTTGCTACGGAAATTGGCGTAGGTGAATGTGCCAGCGTGATTATCGATCTGGTGGCTACGCTGCTTTTCGAAACCGAAGAGAAATTCGATTGGGCCGAGCAAGCCTTGAAAGAAGGTCGCTACGCCGATTCGATCTACTATAGCTACAGCGTTTTTGTCTCGGGAGCGAAAGCTCTGTTACTGGACAAGAGCGTTAGCGTAAGTACGCAACATGCGGTCATTAAAGAATTTGACAAGCAATTTGTGGAAAGCGGCGAATTCTCGTTCGCCGGTCAAACCTTTACGGAACGAGTACTACAGATTAATCAACAGGAACCCTCGCCGGAGTTCGCCGAGCGTTTTCTGGGAGAGGCTCTGGATTTTCTTCAACGGGCGAAGGCGTTCCGCGAAGAAGCGGTTGCGGCTAAAGCCTGAGACGCGATTACTACGAATGAGCAGAAAAACGAACCCTAAACTGACCGTTGTCGGAGCAGGACCGGGTGACCCCGATTTAATTACGCTGAAAGCAGTCAAGGCTCTACAGAATGCCAACGTGGTTTTGTATGACGCCCTGATTGATCCCGTCTTACTGGAACATTGTCCGGCTGAAACGGAGAAAATCTACGTCGGCAAACGCCCCGGCCAGAGCCATTCGCAGGACTGGATCAATGAACTGATCGTGGAAAAAGCGTTTGCGGCGGGGCATGTGGTCCGCCTGAAAGGGGGCGATCCGTACGTGTTTGGACGGGGTCAGGAAGAGCTGGCCTATGCCCGCCCGTTTGGTATCGAAACGGATTACGTACCGGGTTTGTCTTCGGCCCTGGCCGTGCCCGGCAACGCCGGTATTCCCATGACGGCTCGTGGCGTGAGTGAAAGCTTCTGGGTCATTACGGGTACCAAGACGGATGGATCGCTCTCCCGCGACCTCTGTCTGGCTCTGTGCTCAACGGCTACGATTGTCGTCCTGATGGGCATGAACAAACTTCAGGAAATTGCGGACCTTTGCGTACAGATGGGCCGGGCGGATGTACCCGCAGCCATTTTGCAAAATGGTACAACAGCCGAACAACGAACTGCCATCGGTACCGCTCAGGAATTGCCTCGACTGGCTTTGGAGCAGAAATTGTCCAATCCGGCGGTTATTGTATTGGGCGAAGTCGTTCGGTACGGCTCGGCAACGCCGTCTACCGACTGGCAGGAATTTCTGCAAAACGGTCAATTTTTTGATACGCGGGGTTGATTTGGTAAGCTACACGAGGTTGAAACCCCAAGCCTTGGAGTATGGTACCCTTAGGGATTTTACCGGCTCCCTTTCATAGGCTTGAATCTTAAACCTAATCAAACTTTACAGTTAGTTACTATACGTGCGATGCATTCAAAGCTTCTTTGGGTGCATCGCATCACTTTTTTAACGATAAGGAGCTTAGGCTCAAGTAGGGAATTATATCTACGGGCTTCTTGTTACCTTTAGAATGAATTTTAAGCGTATTCATGAATAAGCAAGTGATTTTTCAGGACTGGGGCCTTCGGGACTATCAGTCGGCTTGGGACGCCCAGGAAGAGCTGCTAGCCGCTACCGTAGCCCGTAAGGTTCAGAATCGGCAAGCTGCAGTAGAGGAGCAACTGCCCACGAATAATTACCTTCTTTTTGTGCAGCATCCTCCTGTATTTACGCTCGGTAAAAGTGGCAAACCCGAACATCTGCTGGAGGATGAACAGAAGCTGGAACAGCTCGGCATTCAGTACTACAAAATCAATCGGGGCGGTGATATTACGTATCACGGTCCGGGTCAATTAGTAGGTTACCCCATTCTGGATCTGGATAATTTCAAGCCCGATATTCACTGGTACATGCGAACGCTGGAAGAGGCCATCATTCGTACCTGTGCGGATTATGGCCTGGAGGCGGGCCGCATTCCGGGTATGACGGGCGTGTGGCTGGATTATATCGAACAGAAAAATCCCCGGAAAATCTGTGCGATGGGCGTAAAAGCCAGCCGCTGGGTAACCATGCACGGTTTTGCTCTGAATGTAAATAATGACCTGGCTTTTTTCGAGTATATTGTACCTTGTGGTTTGGAGGGAAAAGAAGTAACCTCCCTAGCGAAAGAGCTGGGACATTCCCTCGATTTCCAGGAAGTTTCGCAGCGATTAAAAGCTCATCTGGCCGATTTGTTCGAAATGGTTTTTGTCGAAGAATCGCTCACCACACCGACCGTTTGAGTAACCAATAAAACCATTCATTCCCATGAAAAAAGACATTCCATTTTTACCCGTAGAAGGGGTAAAAGTAGCCATAGCCCGTGAAGTGAACGAATTCAATGAAGTTGCCTGGCGGGTGTACTTACTCAACCGAAATGACAAAGCTATTCAAAACGTTTTTGTAACTTCTCGTGGCTATAGTAAACCCCAGCATCAGGGTGAAGAAGCCCAGGAAACGTCAACATTACGCCATTTTTTCCAGGAAGTTCCCGCCCATAGTCATCAGCCGATTGAGCCCATTGATTCGTCGGTATTTCATTTAACCAATGAATATTGGGTGAGTTATTTCATCGACAATCAGGTTTACGACAAGCGGTTTATTTTCGTACCGGGTAGTCTGGACGAAGCTAATTTGATTCAAATCAACCAATTAGCACAGGAAGGTATTCTGCACGAATAAAGTTTTTTCAGGTTTTAAGAAACGCGGATTTTACGATGGTAAGGTCCGCGTTTTTTTGTACTCACTTCCCGGAAGTTTATTCACTGTACCGTTCGCTCATTGGATGAATGAAGGTAGGAGCTTGGTGTGTAATTTAGAAGCCATCCCTCGATGCTCGCTTATGAATGCTACCTTTCAATCTTCGGTCAAACCTCTTTCATTCATTGATATAGAAACCGTTTCGGGCGAATCCTCGCTGGAGTTAGTATCTGAACGATTACAGAAAGAATGGCTACGAAAAGCGAGCCGAATTCGCACAACGGAAGGTTGTACAGACGCAGAGTTATACTTTGACCGGCCCGCCGTTTACGCAGAATTCGGTAAAATTATCGTCATCGGATTAGGCTTTTCCCACTGGGAGGAAGCGGATGAGCCTACCTTCCGGGTTCGTACCATTCATGGTCATGATGAAGCCAGCGTACTTCGCCAATTTTGCACGCTGATCGAAAAGCGATATCCCCGTAATTTGATTCTTTGTGCCCATAATGGCCGCGAATTTGATTACCCTTACCTTTGCCGGCGGATGATGATTCACGGCATATCCATTCCTCGATCGCTCTGGAATACGCATTGGAAACGCTATAACTCCCCTCATCTGGATACCATGGATTACTGGAAATTTGGCGATTTTAAAAACTACACCAGCCTCGAATTATTGGCGGCTTTGTTCGGCATTCCGTCCAGTAAGGATACCCTGTCGGGGAGTGAAGTTAATACCTCGTACTATCATCACGATGGACTACTTTCTATTGCACAGTATTGCCGGGAAGATGTTGTTGTATTAGCTCAATTATACTTGCGTTATCACCAAATGAATTTATTACAGGAAAAGCAAATTATTCGTTTAGATTTATAGCTTTTATTCAGGCGTTTGTCTGTATTTTTACCCACCCATCGAATTGGTTTGTCCTTTATGAAACATCTTTACAAATTAGCTAGTCTGCTCTTTTTCATCCTTACGTATCACCAAAGTTTAGCCCAGTTAAGCATTACTTTTCCCACCACGCGAGCGGTTTTTCAGCGTGATTTATCCAACCAAGCTTCTGTACATGTAGCGGGTGTTTATACGGAAAAAGTAGAGCGGATTGAAGTACGCTTAGTACCGATTCCGGCGGGCGGTTCGATTGGGCCTAACGATGCCGTCGATACGCAATGGCAAACCTTGTGGACGTACCCTGGCAACACCACCAGTACTCCCTCCAATGGCTATTTTCAGGGTTCAGTTACGGCCAAAGGTGGCTGGTATGACCTCAAAGTACGGGCTTACCAGAATGGTTCCTTACTGGGACAAGAAACTACGTTATCAAAAGTTGGCGTTGGTGAAGTGTTCGTAATTGCCGGTCAGTCGAATGCCACTGGAATTGCGGACCCTGACAATACGGGTCCTTCAGCAACGTATGATCAGGTAAGTGCAGTAGGCATTGGCTACAAAATCACCGAGAATCCAGATCCTAACCAACCTGATCAATGGGGCCCCTGGAGTTATTCAAACATTAAGGACAAAGTAGCTACCCCCGAGTTTGTTCACCTGGACGCTACCACTACCTTAGCTCCTTTCGGACTCTCGGCTTGGTGCTGGGGAGCTTTAGGTGATCTGTTGGTGCAACGTTGGCGAGTGCCTGTCGCCTTTTTCCAGGGCGGCTGGTCGGGTACGGGCAGTGTAAACTGGTTCACAAGTATCGATCCTTCGCAAGACCCCGCCTTAAATCCTGTGTTTAGCTACCCTTATCCCAAAGGACAGCCTTACGGCAATTTGCGGGTCAGTCTGAATAATTACGCCTCGCAATATGGCGTTCGGGCCGTACTGCTCCACCAGGGTGAAACGGATAATTTTGCCAATACTTCTCAAGAAACCTATGTATCGAACTGGAATGCGGTTATTACTGCCAGTCGGTCAAATTCGGGGAAAGAAAATCTTCCTTGGGTCATTTCCCGAGCCAGTCGATACTTCGACCGTACGAACTTATCCGGCCCCAGTATTAACAGTCCAACGATTATTAGTGCTCAGAACGCCCTGATTAATCCTACCAAGCAAATCTTTGCTGGACCAGCTACGGATGATATTCACGGTCCCGAGTACCGTGATGCCGTAGATGTTCACTTCAAAGGTCAGGGGCTTCTGCTTTTAGCTAAAGCTTGGGCGGATGCTCTGGATGCGGCTAACATTCGTTCGCAGGCTACTCCGTACGCGGCTTTGGCTCCGGCTCGCCTGTACCCTTCGTGTTTGAGCAGTACGCAGATGCGAGTGAAAGGTCAGGATGGATGGGCTTCGTATACGTGGGTAAATCCGCTAAACAATAATGGCGTGAACTCCGTAGCATCTGGTAACTCAGCCGATTTTACGGCCGGTACGTATCAGTTGAAAGTAAGCGACAGTAAGGGCAATGTAATTGTTTCGCCGCGTATCATCGTTCCTGCTTCACTGGGTACGGTTACTGCAACCATTAATGGGAATACGCCGCTTTCGGCGGGCCACACGCTCGGACTGACGGCTGCTGATGCTCCGTACTATAGCTGGAGTGGCCCAAATGGCTACACGTCTGCTCAGAAATCCATTCAACTAGCCGATGTTTCAGCTAGTCAAACGGGTACTTACAACTTAATGACGACGAACATTTACGGCTGTACGGCTACAACGAGCAAACCTGTACAAGTGATTACGTCTTATACCTCGGCACAGTCGGGTAACTGGGATGATCCCGCTACCTGGACGGCCAACTGCCCCGGCTGTATTCCTACGTCGAAAACCAACGTAGATCTACGTCCTACCCATCGGGTCGTTATCAAAGCCACTCAAAATACGACAGCTCCCAACCCTTAATCAGTAGGGTAGGGAGCTTTCCCTTCTTTAGCGTACCAGATAAGGTCTGAGCCGGGGTTCAGGCATCGTCAGGTGTTGCTGCAAAGCGGACTGAAGATCCGTAAGATTGGAAATTTTGCGGGATAAAATGCCTTGTTGCTTGGCAGGAAGCTTGCAAAAAGCCATAATTGCCTGAGCTTCTTCTTCCGTCAGTCGACGACTTTCTACGAGAACGTACGACTTATAAATCATTCGAATGGTGAGGTAATTCAGAATGAGCAGAGCGGTGCCGGTACTAAAACGAAAGGCTCGTTGAAAGTAAGCTGGGTGGTAGGGTTCACCTTTCAGCTCTAACCGAACGTGGCTATGAGGGAAATACTGTTCGGTTACTTCTCGGAATCCATTTTCTATCAACAACTGTACTAAACTTTCAGATGGGGTATATTGAGTCATACTTGTGAAGGGTTCAATCTAATGCCTTAGTCTATAAACGCCTTTACCGGTAGGATGTTCTTTCAAGAAAAGTCTAAGCTTTGAGAGGAATTTGTACTTTTTCTTTACAAAATCTTTACGCTGATTTAAACATAGATTCATTATTACTTTCTAAGGTATCGTTTGCTAAAGCATTGCTTTATAGCTACTTCCGTCCTAAAATTGGTATGCAAGCATACCAATTTTACGTTTTTTTCTTCTTCCTCCTTGGATCAAGCCTTCGCAAGTATTAAATCATTACTTCGTTGTTAACGAATCCACCAGCGTTCAGCTAAAAACCTCCTTCTATAGGCTTTTCCCTGCCTAAACATTTCTTTCGCAGGCAAACAGGTACGTATAGGGGGAGAGTTGATTTAATATATAATGCTGGATTTTCGTCTCTGAGAATCCTTCGTTGATCTACGTCTCAACGCCTCAGGGTGCTTTCCTGAGGGTAGCATTAGGCTTGTTTATAAAGTAAAGAAAAGACCCTCTAACCTGCTAAATACAAAAAATGGGCAGGTTCTACATCCCCTGGTGTGAAATTTTCGTTAGTACAAACGGGCATTCTTTTTAAAGAAACGCGGTTTTCGAATCGCATTTATTTTTTTTGTCCAATTTGCTTTTAAAAATACAATTATTAGTTTTGTCCTAATTTTAGAAAGGCCAGACTTTCGAAAAACACCGGCCTTACCCCATCGCAATGGAAGATTACAACAAAATCATTGAGTCGCTGGGCGTCCGATTCATCAAGGCCCGGCATATTCGGATGCAACAAGCCATCCGAATCAAGAATTTTTATGACATCGAAAACTCGCTGTTGATTCTATACGACGGAGAGGTGTCATTTGGCGAAGACGGAACCTTAGCTGAACCCGGCGATATGCTATTTATCCCCGGCGGGAAGTCGTTGAATATTACCTACGGTAGCAGTGAAAGCCCAAAGGCTATCTCAAACGAAGAATTTCTTACCTTCCGCGAACGTTATTTCGATTCGCGTCGGGACCCGGCTGAGATTGGAAAATTGCCCCATTCGTTCGGTCTGGTAGCATTTGAAGCCAAGGTTTTCGATTCCGTTAACTTCTTCACATCTCTGGATGTACCGCCTTTCCTGATCAAAGGGGAAGAATCGCTGGCTCACGCCTTGAAAGAAATTCTGGCGGAAGATTTCCGGGACGAAGCGGGTCGAGGTCGTATTATCAAAATCAAGACGGAAGAGATCGTCATCAATATCATTCGGTATATTTTGAAACACCGTCTGTTTGTGGAGCAATTAGCTACCAACAGTACGTATTTCAAAGATCCTCGTCTGATCGACATCTTCACCTATATCAAGGATAATATTGGCGGTGATCTGTCCAATAAAGTACTCGCCAACGTAGCCAACGTTTCCGAAGATTACGTCGGTCAGTATTTTAAGATGTTGACGGGTATCAACCCTCAGGATTACATTGAATACCAGCGAATGGAAGCGGCGGTTAATTTGCTGCGTACGTCCAAAAAGAGTATTCGTGCTATTGGTGCCGAAGTAGGCTACAAGGATACGGCTTATTTCTGTCGTCGCTTTAAAATGATGTTTGGCATTCCTGCCGGCAAAATGCGTCGTCGTGAATCGCTAATGAATTTGTAAGTATCACAATTTGATAGAAAAGCACTTATCTGTAGAGATAAGTGCTTTTTTTATGTCTTTTGTAAGACATTAATACTAGAAAAAGCAAATAAGATGTAAATAGAAAGAGTGACCGAGAAGTATTTTATCGGAATTAGGTAAGCACCTTGGCAAGCTAGTATAGAGATAAATTTCAAACGGTTGGTAAGGGTATTCATAAACAATTTAGTACTATTCAAAATTTATGTCTTCGAAGTATTTGTGAGGATTTAATTGTGTAGAAGAATTGAAATTGTCACCTACTATAATATATTTTAACTTCATATAACATAATTCTTATAAATAGCTTAAGTAATAAAATCACGGTTTTCGTGGATAGTAAGAAAAAAGCATAACACTTAATTTTACACTAATTATTAGCCGTAGGTAACACAACTTACGAATCAGGTAATACTAAACATATAGCTATGAATTGCACTATCAATTTTTTAATTCTACTGTTTTTACTCACAACTTTAGGATGTGGAAAGTCGCAAAATCCTGACTCAGAGTTGCATTCATTCAATGAACGCATGAATAGACAGGCATATATGGGCACGGCACGGTCCACGATGTACTTACGCGGTTACGACCGCTTACCATCTATTGATGGTACAGGATCATTCAGCATAGATAAAATCAAAGGGGATAGTTCAAGGCTTGTGCTGCGGATGGAACTTTCTGGACAAGAGGGATTTTCCTTATCCATTCCTGGGAAGCAAAATGGCCAATCCTGGAAGTTTAGTGCTGATCCCAGCGAGGTATCTATCAAAGACAATGGTGAAATAAACGGGTCTGTTACAACCAGTGCTAAGAAGATAACGTGGAAGGGTCGTCTTTTTGACGACAAGCTTATGCTAGATGTAAAGACTAAATACCTCAGCGAAGAAGGTGGGATACCAGAGGAATCCATCTTAGATACGCATTTTGAACTCGTAAGATCTGGTAGTCAACAAGCTGGTGGTGGGCAACAAGGCTGCACAATCGTTTGGGAAAGCCGACCGACTTTCAACCTCTATTCTGGGGGCATTGATCTTATCTATGTACCCGTATGCCACTAGTGTTCAATTGCCTAAACTAAGACTCAATTCGTATCCTGAACTTTTTAAATTTAATAAGTTTGAGATAGACTATATTTTTAAGTTAGATTATGCAGATCGGTATATATGTGTTATGGTATTGTAACATCTCTAGATATACTTCATTGCAGTTGCTTTGTGAATCAGTGAGGCTGTATTGCTTACGTCAAATTTTTGTAATAGATTTCTTCTATGGCTCTCAACAGTTAGTGGGCTAATAAACATCAATTCTCCTATCTTAGGGGTCGTAAACCCCTGGGCCATCCATTTAAGTACTTCCCGTTCCCTTTCGGTGATTTTTGGAATAGTGTCCTGTTGATTAGCCATTTTTATAAATTTCATTTCCCGACTTAAGACCTGTTCCCCCTTATGGACGGCATGAATACTCGTAATCAGGTCTTCAGCTGATGTATTTTTAAGTAGATAACCCAAAGCCCCAGTTTGGAGCATACGGAGTGCAATGCTTCCTTCGTTCAGGTTACTAATTGCGATAACCTGCGTGTTTGGATAATCCTTCTTTATCACCGCGGTAGTGTCAATACCGTTCATTCCCGGCATGTTAATGTCGACCAAGACAACATCTATCGGCTGCTTATTTAAAAATTCCAAAGCATCTTCGGCACGAGTAAATGTACCTTTCAATACAATTTCGGTCGTATTTTTCAAGATAAATTCAAACCCATTCAACACCAGAGGATGATCGTCTATGATAATTACTGAAATAATTTTATCCATTTACATTAAGTTGAATATGGAATGATGCTCCGTTACCTATGGCGGCATCGATCTCCAATTGTCCATTCAATATATCTACCCGGTTGCGGATGTTGGAAATGCCAATTCCTTCTTTAGACAGTAGCTCATTTTTTGGATCAAATCCCTTGCCGTTATCCTCAACATTGATATGAAATTTATCCTCAACTTCGGTACACTGTACCCACACCTGCGAAGCTCCGCTATGCTTTACGGCATTGGTCAGTAACTCCTGTAAAATCCTGTATACTGCAATCAGAAAAGCCTGCGGATAGTCCTCACGTAGATTTGATGCTTGAAAATCAATTTGCAAATCCGTCTGTGACATGGCATTGCATAAATCCCTTAGGGCGGCTTCGAGCCCCATATATAATAAAGATTCTGGCATCATATTGCGTGCTATCCGCCGAAGCTCGTCAACCGAATGGTCCAACTGACTAATGATTATATTCAAATCTATAGTTGTTTCTCTTTTAGGGTTAATATTCGCGGCAACCGCAGAAAGTTTTAATTTAGTACTTGCCAGCATGCCACCCAATCCATCGTGCAAGTCCCGTGCGATGCGATTACGCTCTCTTTCCTGGCCCTGTAACATGGCATTATAAAGATTCAATTTTTCCTGTTGTCTACGATTTTTCATTTCCTCCTTTAGGAACATTTCTTCCTGCTTCGCCAATTTTTTCTTGTTATTGAGTGCGGAGTACCAGGTAAAGGATAAGGAGGATAAGACAAGAATAGCTAAGACAAGAATACCGACCCACAGGCGGGTCTTGTGTAGGGAGAGTTGATGTTGCTGGTTCTCTGTCTTTATCCGCAAAAGTTCTTTCTCTTTTTCCGTAGTTTGATAGATTTTTTCCAATTCTATGATTCGCTCTTCGCCTTTGTCCAAAAAGAGAGTGTCTGACAGTTTTTTATGGGCTTCGTACCAGTTGATAGCTTTTTGATATTGTCCCAACTTAACAGCTGTATTTGCTAGGTTATAATATACCATCTGTTTATTTCTTAGGGACTTGTTGGTTTGTACATAAGGCAGTACCGTTAACAATTTGTTCATGGCAGCCTGATATTGCCTGGCGGACTGCAAGGCACTGAACTGGTCATAAATTATGGTGGCTGCCATATCGTCGTTATGCTGTTTTTTCGCCGTATGAAGCCCTTGTTCAAAATGCCTATTGGCTTTGGACATATTTTTTTGCACTGCCCAATAGCTTCCTGCCACACTATGGTAGATAGGAATATAAGCTGAGTTGGGAATACGCTGGGCTAATACATCCGCTTTGTCCAAGAATATTTTGGATTTTAAATCATCTTTACGAAACAGGGCATTTCGGGCAGCGTTTACAGATAGCGTAAAAAGCTGCTCATCCGCATCTTTCCTTCCCTTTAATAAATTCCAAGCATTTTCATAATGCTGTTGAGCCTTATTAAATGCTTTCAGGTTCATTAAGGCCATGGCAACATTTTGGTAATTATTGCCCAGCAGGGTAGAATCTTTGAGATGTTTGGCTAGGGGGATTACTTTATTCAGTAATATATTTACATATTCATCCGATTTCCCATCGCGTTGAAGCAATGCTCCATAACTTCCCCAGAGCCTTGCAAGATGTCTTTGAGCATCCGGTTCATTATTTTTATCAGTTTGCTTAAGCTGAACTTCCGCCTGTAAATAAAGCTGCTTCGCCTTTAATGGGGCTGTGTCAAAATAGACTGCAGCACGGTAAAAACTAGACAATCCTCTGTAGTAGCTGGATTTGCTTTTTGCCCCCAGTAGTTGTTCCGCTTCGCCTATATACCTTAGGGCCTTTACAGTATCGAAATCAGACCAAAAAAAACTTAAGTTATAAAGTGCTTTAGCCTTGTGCTCCTGATCTTTGAGTTGCAGCAATTGCTGATATAAGCTATCACTATGCTGTTGAAGCTCATTCTTAGTCTGAGCGAAACTATTGATTATCGTAAGTCCATAAAGTACTGCAATACATACTGCTATTTTATTCATGCACCTGACGCACTATATTGATTCTCGAACAAAAAATAATTTTAACTAACCATTGAGAGCTGCGGCATAAAATACCAAATCCATCGTATCTAACAGCACCTCATATCACCTCCAGATCATTTGTCCACCAGCACTTTCAATTTTGTCTTTTCCTCTCCAGATTACAGGAATAACTTCACGAGAATTAGTTGCATCTGAATCAACATTATATTGCTTTCCATCATTGGGAATGATTTTCAAGTCCCATGAATAACCGAGCGTTCCGGTAGATCGATAATTGGTACCAATCAACAAATGTTTTCCATCCGGAGAAAACTCCGGTACAGATTCTTTAAAATTGCTTGAAGTCACCTGCTTAAGGTCATTCCCATTTGCATCCATCGTGTAAATATGATTGCCAATACTTAAGGCAAACTGTGTACCTGTCTGGTTAACCGTTAGCTTGCCCCAATCCTGATAGCTCATTTCCTTAATTAATGTTCCAGAACTAAAAGGAGGTGCCATCTTAATAATATATTTACCATGTGTAAAGATGACGTTATTTCCCGGTAGCCAGAAGCGAGATTCATTGATACCAAGTCTTTCACCATTGATGTCCACGATACGTGCTACAAATTCACCGTTTCGTTTTAAGATTGTGATACCGTCTTGAAAGTCGTTTGATGTGACCAAGATCAAACTATTGTCAGGCGATAAATAACCTTTACAATAGCTATTACCTGCAGGGCTATTGTATATAAATTCCTCTACTATTTTTCCACTGTTCATATCGCTGATCGTAAACCTGACATCATATTGTCCGTATGTACTTGCATTCACGGCTGTCAGCTTCCATTTTCCATCGCGAGAAATATCAAAATTATTAAGTTTGGAATCGTCGGGTATGAAAGATCCACCCGTACCATCTGGCAGGCTCATCTTAAGAATACCTTCAGTAGCCCAGTCATAATAAATGGTACCTTTCAATAAAGAAGGATAAGGACTGGATCCTCCGGCGTTATCTTTTGAACAACAGGTGAACACTAACAATGTAAAAATCTGCACGGCAGTGCTAAATAACTTTTTCATGGCGTTCTTGCTTATATATCGAATTCAAATTTACTAGCCTGGATCCTGCAAATCAATCCACGAAAACTAGGGTTTTATTATAATAAGTAGTAAGATATTCGATAGAAGTGCAGTAATTATAGTCATTGTTATTGAGGACTCAAATTGCGGTCAGGAATGGGTAAATGAAAGTCGTAGCATTGACAAATAAAAGTAGGAACCAAGCAATGCCTTTTGCTGATATCGTTATTGAAAATTTTTCGAGTGCACAGGCGGAATTGATCCTGTTTTTTTCTTAGCCTAATGAGAGTCAAGAGAGAAATGCAACTGCTCTCTGTAAAAATTGAGGGTAATTCGAAGCAGAAACGGATACCTATAACTTAAATATTTGTAAAGTACCTATTGTAATGAATTTCATTAACTGAAACACTACTCCGCTTGAGAAAATCTAGCTTATCTTCAAGCTCACTAATCGTTTTACAATAGTCCTTTAGCTTCTTGCCAATTATGCCTAGGACAAAGGGACCTTTACTACTAAATTCTTTTTCCTTCCACTTGGGTGAGTTCTTTTAGAGAGAGGAAATGACGAGTATCAATAAATCTTTTCTCTCCTTTGTGATAGACCCTAATTTTTACATTGTGGGTTCCATGGGCTTTTTTATGATGTTCATAACTTTTATGACGGTTTTACCTGAAGTTCAACAAAAACTATGCAAAACACACTGCTTTGAGGGATTTCAAAACGGCTAAGGAGGAAGTTCCAAAACTGCTAAGAGAGGAAAATAAAAAAGCCGATTTTACTTACGTAAATCGGCTTTTTTAGGAAGTGTCCCCGGCAGGGTTCGAACCTGCGACCCATTGATTAAGAGTCAATTGCTCTACCAACTGAGCTACGGAGACTATTGCTGTTGATCTAGAAACCACCCTGATCGTAGAAGCTACGACGGCGGGAGAGTTTCAGGTCTTTCAACATAGCAGATCGAACGCGTAATTCAAAATTGTAGTTCCCGCCCCGGAGATTTTGAGCAATCGGCGTCCAGTTGAACGAAGCCTCCCAGCAGTGAAGGTTACGCGTCAGACCAATGTTCGTCAGCGAAGGAGCATTCAGTACAAAGTCCCAGCCCGTAGTAAAGGTCATGGCCCATTTCTCCGTTAGCTTGATATCGCCGTTCATACTTAACGTCTGGAACGTTTGGGCCCGGCCCAGGCCGTACTTCGTATAGCTGAAGTTATAGCTCAAGTTCACATTCCAGGGGACATCCCAGTCGATGTACAACTGCGGATTCGATTGAATAAACCGCATTTCGGCATCACTTACGCCTTCGGGTTTTTCCTTGGGCTGTTGCTGCTGTCCCTGCTTTTTCTTCTGACCGCCCTTAAAGCCCGTACTAAACCCAATCGTCATGCTTTGCAGACTGGCTAAGCCTTTACCGGAAGCTACTTTCAGACGGTTTACTCTTCGGCCACTGAGCAAATAATCATCCTGAACGACATCATAGGGGTCAAAGGTAGAGGCAAAGTTGATGTTATACTTCTTCAAAATGACCGTATTGGCTACCAACGATAAGTTCGACAGATTGAAGGAGTCGGCTAGGAAGTTGTAACTGCCCGAAAGTCCGAAGTTGTCGAAGATATTAATCTTCTGAAAGGCCTCCTTTGCCGTATCGGACTTGGCCCTGACTTTCATTTCCAGCTGGTTGGTTAAACTGAAACTGGCCGAAGCCGCCGCCCCAATGCTTCCACTGTAACCCGAAAATTTAGAAAGCAGGCGTTGATCACCTCGTTCGTTAATCTGTACTCGCTGGTAAAACTTACTCGATAAATCCGGTGTGTAACTTAAGCTGATCGAGGGAGCAAACGTATGCCGAATCGCTTCCAGACGACCCAGTTTTTTAAAGTAATACGTTCCGTATACCCGCGTATTAATGCCTAAAGAAGTAGAGTAGGCGTAGGCCGGAGACAGACGGCTGATGGTATCAACCACAACTCCACCACTATCCGATACAAAACCGGGACGTACAGACTCCAAGAGTGATCCGGGTTTTATGTAACGATAAGAATATTGTTTCGTATAGAGGTTTCCCTGTAAACTTACGCCCGGGGTTACGTTGATGTTACGGGCAATTTTAAAGTTAGGTAAGGAAATGGGAATCGAAAAGGTAGTAGTAACCTGACTATTCTTTAAAATGGTCGGTAGGTTCTCGAGGTTAAACGGAATATTTCCGGAGAGTACCCGCGTCTGAGCGTTCTCAGGCGTTGAAGTCGTACGGATATTCAACGTGTCAGGGATATAGTTGGCAATCCGAAATTCACCGGCAAAACCACTGTTACTAACTACCTGAGGCTGAATGTTGTTGCTAATATCTACCGTACTCGACAGGTTAGCTCCCAAACGGAAGGACTCATACCAGGCGGGCGTTACGGCTTTCTTCCGACGCAGCGGCTGAAACTGCGTTACGGCTGCCGTTACTCCCCCCCCAATGGTCAAGGCCTTGGTCGTTACGTTCTGGTTAATACGTACGTTGGCACTGGTTTGAATGTACTGACCGAAGTTATGCGAATACTGTACCGACGAACCAAACACGTTCTGTTGGTACCGGCCCAGACCACCCGTCGGACTCGTCAGGTTTTGCTCGTTGTTGTTGAGGTAGTTACTACTGGCAACGTTTACCGAAGCTGAGAAACTGTACGGACGACCCAGCGTCTGGGGCGTATGCGACCACTGCACACTGAAGTCATTCGAAATGGTACGGTTCGGCCCAATTTCATCCCCGGATCTATTGTGGTTATAGATCAGACTAAAACTGCCACTGTACCGGTATTTTTTAATGTAATTCCCCTGCGAACCAGCTCCCCAACCCCCTCTGGAGTAAAGCTGTCCCGTAAATCGTAAGCCCAGGTAATCGTTTACAGCCCAGTAATAGCCAAAATCCCGCAGATAAAAACCCCGGTTTTGTGGTTCCTCACCGTAGTTACCTAGGATAAATCCGGATTTTCGCTTCTCCGAAAAAGGGAAGAACCCAAATGGAAGTCCCAGCGGCAATTGGATACCGGCAATGACCAGATTAAAAGGTCCGGCAATGACCTGCCTATTATCGCCTTTGCCCTGTACGAGTTTGATTTTCGGGGCCTGAATGCCGTAGTGCGGGTGTAGTAAGTCGCAAGTCGTATAGAAGGCTCCGCGTAAAAAGAAGTTATTCGAACTGTCTTTCTTCACGATTTTTCCCCGTACGTTGCCCTCGCCCTGCTTGGTGACGATGGTTTTAATGGCCGCCCGCCGTGTCTTGAAGTTATAGCGGATTTCGCTAGTATTGTACACATCAGCCCCCTGCTCGAAAACGGGTTCACCAATGACTTTACCGGTCGAATCTTTCCGACCAATGGCGTATACCTCGTTGGTTTCCCAATTCAGCTTGATGTAATCGGCTTTCAGGTGAATATCTTCGTAATCCACCTTGGCATCTCCGTACAATTCTACCACTTTCTCGTCGGTAGTCATAATCGTTGAATCCCTGGCGAAATACTCCACCTGAGATTTCAAATCACTCTCATTTTGTAGGGAATCGGCTTTGGAAAGACGGATGGAATCAGCCGGAGCGAGCGGCTTTAGTGAATCGGGTTGTACGGGGCGTTGGACCCGGCCAAAGGGAAGAGCCATGCGTTTTGATCCCGGACGCTGTCCCCAGGCCTGCACAACACCAAGCATCACAAAAAAGATCAAAAGAAAACAGTTCTTCAACGGTCCTGGAATTTAATGTTCAATGTTTCTGGCCTTTCAGTAGACTATCGGGGAAACTTTTGGCGTTGGTATGAGTTGATTGCTAACGAACAAACTAAAAATTCCCGGTTCCGAATTTAAGAAGCGAAGATACGGCGACTGAATCATGCTTCATCGGTAAGTGACTCGCATTTTCCTTTAAATTTGTCGGGCAAAAATACATAGTAACTGTACCAACCTTCAGAAGCATGCGTGAAAAAAGCCCGTTAAAGTGTGTTAATGTATGGCCCGTACTAGGGCTGGTTTTGATTTTATTCAGTTTTCAGGAGAATACAGTGTCCGAAAGGCCTCCCGTTGCGAACCCCAACGCAGAGGCGATTCGTACTGTTGTCATTGATGCTGGCCACGGTGGAAAAGACCCCGGAGCAATTGGTAAAAATGGTACCCGAGAAAAAAATGTAGTTCTGCCGATTGCTTTGGCCGTTGGAGAAAAAATCAAAGAACATTATCCCAACGTCAAGGTCGTTTTTACCCGTAAAACGGACGTATTTGTCGAATTACACGAACGTGGAGCCGTTTCCAATCGGAATAAAGCGGACCTGTTTATGTCGATTCACGCCAATGCTCTGCCTGCGACTCGCCGGGATTTCTATGGTACGGAAACGTACGTGATGGGGTTACACAAATCGGAGGCAAACCTGGCAGTAGCGAAACGTGAAAACGCCGTAATTTTCCAGGAAAAGAACTACGAGAAGAAGTACGAAGGGTTCGATCCCAATTCACCACTAGGGCAAATCATGCTGGAAAATTACCAGAATGCGTATCTGGCGAACAGCGTGAATTTTGCTTCGAAAGTAGAACGAGCCTTTAAGCGAGCGGACCGCATCAGTCGTGGCGTAAAACAAGCCGGACTGCTGGTACTCTGGACTACCGCCACGCCTTCTGTACTGATTGAAACGGGTTACCTATCTAATCCGACCGAAGAGGCTTTCCTAGCCAGTGACGCCGGACAGGATAAACTCGCCGAAGCCATTTTCCGGGCCTTCGAGCAGTATAAAAATGAAATGGATAATTAGGTTTAAGTTGTTCGTTAGTGGTAAGGGTTATTGGTTAAGAGGTTCGGTTACTTTGCCATGTATCAGGTATCCCAACCTTTCCAGGGCATTACTAACCATAAAACGATCAACTGCTAACCAACAACTCTTCACGACCCCTTCGCATGCTTTTTCGATTGATCCGACAGAATTATTCTTTCTTCCTGCCGTATGTTTTATTACTTATCGTTGTCGGCAGTATGCTTTCTCAGCTGGATCGGACGGTACTGATGCGGTGGATTAATGGCGTCAATCATCCCTTCTGGGATGTGTTCTTTTATTACCTGACCGATCTCGCGGACGGAGCCGTGGGTTTTGGCATTGTCATTGGACTAGTATTTGTTCGGTACCGCTGGGCTCTGGCTGGTGTACTATCCTTACTCATTGCTGGCCTGTTTACGCAGCTGTTGAAACACAGTTTTTTCGAGGGAGAATTACGGCCCAGTGCCTTTTACAAAAATTCAGGCTGGGTTTTTCATACCGTCGACGGACTCAACTTACACAGCGTTAATAGCTTTCCATCCGGCCACTCAACGTCCGTTTTTGCCTTGTTTTGTCTGCTTACGTTACTGGTAAGCAACAAACACTGGGGCTGGCTATTTCTGTTTCTGGCCGTTCTGGGGGCTTATTCCCGCGTGTATCTATTCCAGCATTTCGTCGCGGATATTTACGTAGGTTCGATTATTGGTACGGTATCTACACTGCTGGTATTTACAGGACTAGAAACCTACTGGCAGCAGCATCCCAAAAAGTGGTTGGATAAACGTCTGGAATTGAGACGAAGGGTCGCCTAACTATTCACGAAAAAAGGCTGGACGGAGATCTCCCGTCCAGCCTTTTTTTCTGAAACCCGCAAGCTATCGACCCGCTCCTTCGAGCTTGTATACCCAGGCGTGCTGGCAGGGTATTGTGGCGGGCGTAACGTTCGGAGCCGCTATTGTCAGTTGGTTTCCCTTCATACTCGTTTTCACCGCTCCTTTAAAGCCCAGCAGGGAAACGCTTTGTGGTTTAGTGATGCCATCGACCGAAAGGTTATCCATCCATTCCGTCGTTAATACGTACAGGTCTTTTCCTTTCTGCGTGAAAAACAGTTTGGTACCTTTCTTGAAAGCGGGAGCTTTTTCCCAGGCCCGCGTACCGTAGATGGCATCTTTATTGACCTTAAGCCAATCGCCCATGTCTTTCAGCCGTTGCTGCATAATGACGGGAATACGGCCATCCGCGGTGGGTCCGACATTCAGTAACAGATTGCCGCCGCGAGCCACTTTCTCGATCAGAATGTGTACCAACGCCGCTGATGTAGCGTAATCTTCCAGAATCTCGGCCCGATTGTAGCCAAACGAACCGCCAATTCCCCGGCATTCTTCCCAGGGATGCGTAAATTTCGTATTATCGGCGTTCCCCGAGTGTACTAAATCGTATTCGGTTGTGTAAATGCCGCCGTGCTTCGAACGGGTTTCCTTACCCCAGCGATCATTGACCACCACAGTTTCTTTCACCGGTGACTCGTTGTACAGCCAGGCCAGAAACTCTGTACTCTTCCATACTTCCGAGGAATGGTCCCATTCGCCATCCGTCCATACGACGTCGGGTTTGTACCGGGTTACCAAGTCTTTCAGCTGGGGTATCATGTGCTCGTCTACGTAACGGTTCACGCTTTGTTTGTACAGCGGATTGTACCACTCGTATAGAGAGTAATAATAGCCCATGTGCAAGCCTTTCTCCTTGACGGCAGACGTCAGATCTCCCAGTAAGTCGCGGTGTGGACCTACGTCTACGGCGTTCCAGTTCCAGGCCTGAGCACTGGGCCAGAGCGTAAAACCTTCGTGGTGTTTCGACGTCAGTACGACATATTTCGCACCAGCCTGTTCAAAAACCTTTGCCCATTCGTCCGGCTTGAAAAATTCGGCTTTAAAGTCTTTGACAAAATCCTGATACTTGGTGTCTGTTCCATAGACACGGTTATGAAATTTCTGAAATAGCGGTGAAGTTTTGCTTTTGGCATCCTGCCACTTTTGCCAGTACCATTCTGAATATTGATCGTAGACGCCCATGCCATCGCGGGCGGTAGGAGCGTAGGAGGGTACGGAAAATAGTCCCCAGTGAATAAAAATGCCAAACTTGGCGTCTTCAAACCAATTCGGAACGGGCCGTGAATCGATGGAGGCCCAGTTAGCTTCGTAGGTCTTCTGAGCCATAGCAAAACAGGAACAAACGCTCAGCAAAGCGGAAAGCAGTACTTTTTTCATAGAGTAAGAACAGAGGTTTTTTACAAAAGAAGAAAAGAAACCTTTGCTACCCTTTTTCTGGATGATTACCAGACGTCTTCAAAATGTACCAGCTCTTCTGATTTCCACGTCACGACTACCGCGACTACATCAAAGCGGATGGCCCCCCGCCAATTGGTTTCATAGACATACTGATCGGCGGCCTGGCGTAGCAACGTTTCTTTTCGGGCGGATACAAAGGCTTCCGGAAAACCAAACTTCAGATTGGTACGAGTTTTCACCTCCATAAAGACCATCCACTGTTCGCGACGTACATGAGATCAACCTCCGCCCGCCCGGCCCGGTAATTACGAGCGACGATTTCGTACCCTTTCTGCTCCAAGAAGCGAGCGGCCAGAACTTCCCCCCGTTGTCCAGTCTGTAGATGCGTTGGCACAAAAATGCTGTAGGCTGATGGAATGTACGGAAAAGATGCTAAGATTTGCTGAAGTACGGATGCCGTTCCATAGTTCGTTATACATACTGATTAAGCTTGAATCCATGAAACCCATTCTTACAATTGAATACTGCCCTCGCTGTGGCTGGTTACTGCGATCGGCCTGGCTAGCTCAGGAATTATTGACGACGTTTTGGGAAGAGCTGGGAGAAGTTGGCTTGCGTCCAGCTGAAGTTTCCGGTACTTTCAAAATCTACCTGAACGGGCAGGAAATTTTTGACCGGAAACAAGCCGGTGGTTTTCCCGAAATCAAAACCTTGAAACAACAGGTACGAGATTTAATTGCTCCGGCAAAATCCCTCGGTCATTCCGACCGAAAAACGGAATAGTAGCTTTGCTTAACCCAAACTAGTTTACCTCTGATGCATTCAACTTTGAACAAAACGGCACCTCTGCTGGGCTGCCTACTGGCTTTTAGCTTATTCTCCGCCTGCCAGTCACCCAAGAAAGAAAAGAAGACAAAGGAAACTGTCGCCGTACAGGCCCATACGCTCAAACCGCTGGACTATGACTTGCAGCATCCCGTCAAAGTCTCCAGTCTTCCTCCGGTTTTAAAGGAGATTTCGGGTATTACGTATGTGAAACCAGGTCAGCTGGCGGCCATTAATGACGAACAGGGCGATCTCTTTTTAATTAATTACCAAACCGGAAAAATGACCGAACAGCGGATTTGGGGCAATGCTGGCGACTACGAAGATATTGTTTACCACGAAGGCAAATTCTACGTTCTACGAAGCGACGGGCAGCTTTTCATTTTTACGCTCAATCAAACGTATTTACCCGGCGGCGTCATTAGCGGTGAATCCAAGAGCATTAAAACGTTTAATCTTCAATTGCCCGGTCAGAACGAAGTGGAAGGCCTGACGTTTGATAGCAAAACGGGGTGGTTTTTTGTGGCGGCCAAAGAAACCAAGAACGCCAAAAATGAGCGATACGTGTATTTCTACGATCAGCAGAAAAATGCTTCCTGGAAAGGAATTGTCTTACGGAAGAAGAGTTTTGAAGAAGTTGGTTTGACGGGGAAAGATACCGAGTTTAAGCCTTCGGCCATTGCGACGCACCCCCAAACCAAGGAAGTGTACATTCTCGCTTCGGTCGGCCATAAATTACTGGTACTCGACCGGAAAGGCGGCAATTTTGTAGCCATCGAAAAACTGGACCCCAAAGTATTCGAACAGCCCGAAGGCATTTGTTTTGCCCCGGATGGTACCCTCTTCCTTTCGAGCGAGGGAAAGAAAGGGCCCGGAAAAATCTGGCAGTTTAAGCCCAGAACGGAATAAGAACGAAGGAATATAAAACAAAAAGAGAATCTTGCCTAAGGCAGGATTCTCTTTTTGAAAGGTCAATACGGAACAAAGACTATTTCTTACCGTAACGTTTGTTGAATTTATCAACGCGACCAGCCGTATCGAGCAGTACGTTCTTACCGGTGTAGAAAGGGTGAGATTGTGAAGAAACCTCGACTTTCACTACAGGATACGTTTTGCCTTCGAATTCAACCGTGTCTTTCGTCGTAGACGTAGAGCGGGTCAGGAATTTGTAGTCGCTTGAAAGATCCCAAAATACCACCTCGCGGTACTCAGGATGAATATCTGCTTTAGCCATTATATTGATTGTTAGTCAGTTACGATCTTTGCACAAATAGGCCGCAAAAATAATCATCTTTTGGGAATGTAACAAAGGTTGTCCTGATGTTTTCTTTTTTTTATTCTATAAAAATATTCTTCGTATACGCATTATCAAACGTAAATCCAAATACGAACAATCATTCGAAAGGGTAACTTTTTGGCTCTGAATGAACTTTATTTTTTATATTTTTTTTTACCCTTCCCGAGTAGAAGTTATTGGCGACTTAACATTAATTTCACATTCAGAAAGCATACTTCGCCAACTACTGGTATCCTCCACTGAAGCTATTGGTCCGAGTTTTTAGGATATACCCCTTCGTGGGTAAGGCTTCAGCTTAATATATCTATCCAATTTAAGAAATAGAGTAATTTCATCTATCTTCTAATTTGCTGACAATATGCACGTTATCAAAAGAGATGGCCGACGCGAATCGGTGAAGTTTGACAAAATTACTGCCCGGATCGAACGCCTGTGTTACGGCTTAGATCCCGCCTTTGTTCAGCCCATCGAGGTAGCCATGAAGGTCGTATCCGGTATTTACGACGGCGTAAATACGGTAGAGCTTGACAACCTGGCCGCTGAGACAGCCGCCTCCCTTACTACGCGTCACCCCGACTACGCGACACTGGCGGCTCGCATCGCTATTTCTAACCTGCATAAGAACACGCAGAAGTCGTTTTCGGCGACGATGAAGCAGCTGTATCATTACATCGATCCTAAAACGAGCGAAAATGCTGCGTTGATTTCTAAGGAAACGTACGATGTAGTGAAGAAGCATGCGGCCTTGCTTGATTCTACCATCATTTACGATCGTGATTTCGGTTATGATTACTTCGGTTTCAAGACACTTGAGAAGTCGTACTTACTGAAAGTCAACGGTAAAATTGCTGAGCGTCCGCAACATATGCTGATGCGGGTAGCTATTGGCATTCACGGAAATGACATTGAATCGGCGATCGAAACGTATAACCTGTTGTCTGAACGCTGGTTTACGCACGCGACGCCCACGCTTTTCAACGCTGGTACGCCAAAACCCCAGTTATCTTCCTGCTTCCTGCTGACCATGCAGGATGACAGCATCAATGGAATTTACGACACGCTGAAGCAATGTGCCCTGATTTCACAATCAGCTGGTGGCATTGGTTTGAGCATTCATAACATCCGGGCAACGGGTAGCTACATCAAGGGTACGAATGGAACTTCGAACGGTATCGTACCGATGCTTCGGGTATTCAACGATACGGCTCGTTACGTCGATCAGGGAGGTGGAAAACGGAAAGGTTCTTTCGCCATGTACATTGAGCCCTGGCATGCCGACATCTTCGACTTCTTACAACTGAAGAAAAATCACGGTAAAGAAGAACTTCGGGCCCGCGATTTATTCTTCGCTCTCTGGGTACCTGATTTATTCATGAAGCGGGTGAAGGAAAATGACGTCTGGTCATTGATGTGCCCCCACGAATGCCCTGGTTTGTCGGATGTATACGGTGATGAATTTGAAGCTCTCTACGAAAAATACGAACGCGAAGGCAAAGCCCGTCGCACGGTAAAAGCTCAGGATCTTTGGTTTGAGATCATGGAATCTCAGATTGAGACGGGTACGCCCTACATGCTCTTCAAAGATCATGCGAACCGCAAGTCGAACCAGAAAAACCTGGGTACGATCAAGTCTTCAAACCTCTGTACAGAAATCATCGAGTACACGGCAGCGGACGAAGTAGCGGTATGTAACCTGGCTTCGCTGGCCCTGCCCAAATTTGTGGAAAAAGGTGAGGATGGATTCCTGCGTTTCAACCACGAAAAACTGTATGAGATTACGAAAGTTGCTACGCGTAACCTCAACAAAATCATCGACATCAACTATTATCCCGTACCCGAAGCCGAGCGTTCGAACAAACGTCACCGTCCGATTGGTTTAGGCGTACAGGGTCTGGCGGATACCTTCGTACAACTGCGTATGCCGTTTGAAAGCGAAGAAGCCCGTCAGCTTAATAAAGATATTTTCGAGACCATCTACTTTGGAGCCATGGAGGCTTCGATGGAAGAGGCTCAGAAATACGGTGCGTACGAAACTTGGGCGGGTAGCCCCATTTCACAAGGTATCTTCCAGTTCGATATGTGGGGTGTGAAGCCTACATCCAATCGTTGGGACTGGGAATCGCTGCGTGAAAAAGTAAAAACGCACGGTGTTCGTAACTCCCTGCTGGTTGCTCCGATGCCTACGGCTTCGACCAGCCAGATTCTGGGTAATAACGAATGTTTCGAACCGTTTACGTCAAACATCTACGTACGTCGCGTACTTTCCGGCGAATTCGTAGTCGTGAACAAGTACTTGTTGCGTGACCTTGTGAAAATGGGCTTGTGGAACGAAACGATGAAAAATAAACTCATCGCGGCGAACGGTTCCGTACAGAATATTCCTGAAATCCCAGCGAACCTGAAAGAACTCTACAAGACGGTTTGGGAAATCAAGCAGAAAACCATCATTGACATGTCAGCCGACCGGGGAGCATTCATTTGCCAGAGCCAGTCGCTGAACATCCACATGACGGATGCCAACTTCGGTAAAATCACGTCCATGCACTTCCATGCCTGGGAACGGGGACTGAAAACGGGTATGTACTACCTGCGTACCAAAGCCGCTGCCGATGCCATTAAGTTTACGGTGGAAACGCAGGCTCAGGTCGCGATTCAGCCCAGCACGGCAACCGTTCACGAAAAAGCCATGAACTACCTGGCCACGCCAGAAGCTCAGGCCGCTCTAGCTACGAAAGAAGTAGAGCCCGTGAAATGGTCCGAAGAAGACGCGAAGGCAGCGATTGCCTGCTCGCTGGACGATCCGGAGGGATGTGAGATGTGTGGATCGTAATTGATTCAATTAAGCTATAGAAAAAGGCAGACGCTAGTGTCTGCCTTTTTTCATTTCCTACAGGGCAACCCCGCCCCTTCATCGTCTCTCCGATAACCTACTTCGCTGGACTGATGAAAAAATACCTCTGGACTTTAGTACTCTTACCTTATTCTTTATTCGCCCAACGCATTGACCGTAAAGCTCTTGTGGAGCGTCATTCGGTTATCACTACAAAGATGGATACGCTAGCTTCCGTTTCGGTGGGAAATGGCAGTTTCGCCTTTACTGTTGATGCTACGGGATTACAAACCTTTCCTTCGTATTACGCTCAGGGCGTACCGCTGGGTACGCAGTCGGAGTGGGGCTGGCACAGTTACCCTAATACTGAAAACTATACGCTTCAGGAGTCGCTAAAACCGTACCCGCATCAGGGTCGTCAGGTGACCTATGCCGTTCAACGAGGGACAAGCACTCGTGAGAAACAGGCCGTCGATTTCGTCCGGCAAAATCCGCATCGGTTACAACTGGGAAATCTGGGACTGGTACTACTGAAAAAGGACGGTTCGGAAGCCCAACCTGGCGATCTAACAACTATTCGTCAGGAGCTGAATATGTGGACCGGGACCGTAAAAAGTCATTTTGAACTGGAAGGAATACCCGTGGACGTACTGACCTACGGCCACCAGACGCAGGATGCCGTCGCTACTCAGATTCAGTCACCTTTACTGGCTCAAAATCGATTGAAAGTTCGCCTACGGTTTCCGTACCCAACCAATGAGTTTGTCGATGCTGGAGCGAATTATACGCATGCCAATCAGCATACCTCGCGTATCGTCAAACAAGCGGCCACTACGGCTCAGATTGATCATCAGCTGGATCAGGATCATTACTCAGTAGTTTTAAATTGGGCGGGAAAAGCTACGCTACAGGCTGCTCAATCCCACGAATTTCTGTTGAGTAGTACAGAACCGACTCTTACGCTTAGCTGTCTTTTTACGCCTCAGGGGGGTGCGGCTCCGAGTTTTGCTCAAACGCAAACCAGCAGTAGCAACGACTGGAAAAAATTCTGGACATCCGGAGCAGCCATCGATTTCTCGGGCACTGCCGACCCCCGTGCCAAAGAACTCGAACGACGCATTATTCTTTCCCAGTACCTGACCAAAATCAACTGTACGCAGGCCATGCCGCCGCAGGAAACGGGTCTTACGTACAATAGCTGGTACGGAAAGCCGCACCTGGAAATGCACTGGTGGCACGGCGTTCATTTTGCTTTATGGGGGCGAACTGAACTTCTGGAGAAAAGCTTGGACTGGTACCAGAAAACGGTCGAAAAAGCCCGGGCAATTGCTCAGCGGCAGGGGTACCAGGGCGTACGCTGGCAAAAAATGACCGATCCGGAAGGCAATGAAACGCCTTCGTCGGTAGGAGCCTTTCTGATTTGGCAACAGCCGCATTTCATTTATCTGGCTGAATTATGTTACCGAAATCAGAAGAATCCCTCGGTATTGAAAAAGTACGCCGAGCTGGTGGATCAAACGGCAACGTTTATGGCCTCGTATGCCACGAAAGAAGGCGACCGCTACGTACTAGGCAAAGGGCTGATTCCGGCTCAGGAATGTTTTAAACCCGAAGAAACCTACAATCCCACCTTCGAGCTGGCGTACTGGCGTTGGGCTCTGGAAACGGCTCAACAATGGCGGGAGCGACAAAAGCTTTCCCGTAAAAAAGAATGGGATGAGGTTCTGCAAAAACTTTCGCCGTTACCTCAGAAAGATGGCGTGTATTTAGCGACGGAAAGTGCTCCCGATTCGTATACTAATCCCGAACGCATGATTGATCACCCTGCTGTACTGGGGGCCTTGGGTATGATGCCTTTGCAGGCAGGTACGGATTCGTCAACCATGCACCGTACGCTCGACGTCATCTGGGAAAAATGGAACTGGGATCATACGTGGGGCTGGGATTTTCCCTTAACGGCCCTGACGGCCATTCGTCTGTACCAGCCCGAACGAGCCCTTGAAGCCCTGCTGATGCCCGTTCAGAAGAATACTTATTTGCCCAACGGTCATAATTTCCAGGACGGCCGCTTACGAATTTACCTGCCCGGAAATGGCGGATTACTCACCGCCGCTGCCGCACTCTGTGCCGGTTTCGATGGGAATACAAAAATCAATCCGGGATTACCCAAAGGCTGGAAGGTCCGCTGGGAAGGCTTGCAAAAGATGCCCTAGCGTTAGGTTATCAAAAAGGCCGCTTTCATACCTAATGAAAGCGGCCTTTTCAGTATGGACTTCGTCCGTAATTAGGGGAAAGTGCTAAGCAAGCTTATCGTTCCCGATGCGTATCCAACAACGCCTCCCTCGTGATTGGCATTGGGAATGGGAAACAATCGAACAGTCGTTGCCCCACGAGCTGCCATGGCTTCAGCCGCACTCTGGGAGTTAAAGAAAGGGACGAGATCATCCGCCGTTCCGTGATACAGCCAGAGCGGTGTTTTGGGTTTCCAGTCGTAAACGTCGTTATCTTTTACCGCATTCAGGAAACCGGTTTCTGTACCGTCGTTCACCGCCTTCTTAAAGGCATCCGTGAACGTATTCGTAATATTGGTATTGATTGTCAATTGACCCAAATCACTTACGTGTTTAACCGTCGCTGGAATCTGCGAAGCATACGGCTCTTTAAAATAGTAACTAGCCGGACGATTGAGGCCATAAATACGATTATAGGTCAATAAAACCCAGGCGTATAAACGGTTATACCCGGCAGTTTTAGTAGTCGTGGTTTCGTTAATGATCGACTTCATAAAAGCCGTTTTATTATACGCTCCTGAACCTACCGAAACCGCCCGTAGAGTGAACTCACCACTCGCTTCTTCCTCAATTTTTTTCAACAAAGACATCGTCGCGTAGCCTCCTTCGGAATAGCCGGTTAAGTACAGACGTTTGTCCCAGGCAGTCGTATTGTTCTTAGCAAAATATTCCTTAGCCGCCCGCAGAAAATCAAGACTAGCTTGGGAAAGACCTTGCCGATGTTCGTACGTATGAGCCAGATCTTTTGAAGCTCCGTAGCCAATATAATCCGGTGCGACAGCAACGTAGCCCAATGAAGCCATTAAGGTCGTTAATTGGGAATCCGTCCCCGAACCAAAGTTAGAAGGAGCCTGCGATTCGCTTGATAAGGTACCATGCTGGTAACTAATCATCGGTACACCACTGGCCCCCTGCGCTAAGGTTGGAATAACTAAAGCCCCCGAAGCCTGAATTTCTTTCCCATCCGTATCTTTCGTTTTGTACGTAATTCGATAGGTAGTCACGCCATAACGCACCAGGGCCTGATACAGGGGATTGGACCCTACCGCTTTGGCAACTTCCTCTTTGGTTAGTGTTTTTATGGTCTCCGCCTGTACCAGATACTGATCAGGTTCGGTTGGTTTAGGATCATTGCCATCCCCGCAAGCCATCAGGTAACACGCCATTACCAGCATCGGAAGCCAGCTACGGAAAAATAAACGTTGTTTGTTCATGGTAGATATAAAAATAAAAGAGGGTAAGCTCAATTTTAGGATATACAGTATTTATTAAAAACACTTCGCCAGTGCGTATCACGCGTATCTTGGGGAATCCGTTTACTTTTATCAGCGTCAGCAAGTTGTAGTATTTTAAGCGAACTTCCTTGATCTAGATCACATTCCTTCGCCGATTTCTAAGCTCTACGAACGTATTCAGCCCGCTCATAGGAATAAAAATCATCTTGTATCCACGGCTTTTTCAAAACGTTAATGCTTCTTTTCAGCACTGAATAACTGAAGAGCAGGCTTAGGCAAAAAGATCCCTATTCGAGTAGGATGACAAAAAGTAAAAAATTTTACGCTGCAGGTTTGCCTTTATAAAATTCAATTAAAGCCCAATAAATGATTAAACGAACCCGTAGTCTTTGCGTCTATTTACTCAAATTTTGTTTTTCGTAACTTGGGTACTCGAAAAGTAAAGTGTCATTGAAAAACAAATAACCCTTGTATTGAGTTCTCTATTCTGTTAGATACAAAATCAATCCTAGCCGATTAGTGCTATTTCGAGTAACGCCTAAAGTCCCTTTGCTGAAATAATTTAATTTATCTACGGGTAGGAATTTGATTTTTTAATCATAAAACAGATATTTGTTTCGTTACAATACACAAGCAGCACAATTAATTATTTTATCCTTCATGAAAAAAAAATCAATTCTTTTCTTTTCTCCCACTGATAATGTAGAAGAAAAGAAGAAATCATCCAAATCAAAAGAAGCAGTTACTACTTCAATTTCTAAAAAGGGGAAATTACTTTTATCCCCTGCTGTACTTGAATTATTGGAAGCTGATCCTAGCTCTGCGAAATTCAAAGTAGGTACGGAAGAACGGAAAAGAGGCGTTGGCTCTTTCTTCCTGGTAAAGGCTGATGATGCCGATACGGATGCTTTTTCCGTGGCTAAAAGTGGCCGTGGTCATGGTATTGCTTTAGGAGCTATTTTTGACAAAGTGGGTCTTGATTATTCTACGTATGATTATACGTTTGAAATCAAACCATTCTCGTACGAAGAAGAGGGTATTAGCGGCTATGAGCTTTCATTGAAAGATAAAGCTCCGCGTACGGCAGCTACTTCTGGTGAAGAAGAGTAACTATATACGCATGAATTAAAAAGCACGGCTGAATAATCAGCCGTGCTTTTTAATTTTAGATCAAACAATATTTGATAGATAACTTATCAAGGGAAAATAGATTGTTCGATTTGTTACTAAACGTTAATCAACTGAGTTTACTAATTCGGAAAAAATACGTATTCAACAGGTCAACCTTCCGTTAGATTTCTGAGAAGAAAGTCTTCCTTTTCGAGAAGTAGGTGGCTATAAAATAGCTCTCGAACTTTTTATAAAAAGTTAAAGGTAGTTTCAATACCGCTCGATAATTACTCGTTTCTATGCTTAAGAGTCCTGCTTGTATGCCGACTTGGTAGTATGCGGTGGGGTTTGCTCGGAGGGTAAAGCTTCAAAGCTGAGTCGAGAGTACCTACTAGAGAAAAATGGACTTTTCCCGGCTAAAAAGAACCATCTTCCTGCAAAATCCCGTATATCTGGTAATAGCATACTAAAAATCAGTCTGATATATTTGCAGCAAAATTGAAATTGCTTTTAACACATCCCCTTTAAATTATCAGTTGTAGAATCATGAGAAAAGTATGGGTAATGATGGCCCTGTCGGTGGCCGTTGTGAGTCAGTCCTGCGTAAGCAAGAAAAAAGCATCCGCCTTGCAAGCCCAGGTCAATGACCTCAAAACCGAAAACACCCGC
>NZ_PTRA01000011.1 GCF_002943425.1 Siphonobacter curvatus | reverse complement strand
AGGGTGAGTACGAGCCCAAGGATTCCAACAAGAGCTCGGCGGGACGGAAGGTTAACCGCAGAACGGAGATCATTCTCACGCCTCGTCTGGATGAGTTCTTCCAACTCCTGACCCCTCAACAAGATCAGGCTAAATAAGTCATAAGGTTTTGAGTAAACGAAAAATCCCGGGCCTTTCTAGTCCCGGGATTTTTCGTTTCTATATGCATTTTCTTTCCTGCCTTCATCAGGGCTATCGCCGAACCCTGTATCTTTCCAGCCGATTATACGTCTTCCGTTCATGGAAAATAAAATTCTCATCATTGACGATGAAACCCGCTTACGCAGTTTGCTAGCCCGCCTGCTGAAGCTTGAACAGTATCAGGTTCTGGAAGCCGAGAACATTCGTTCCGGATTAAAGGTACTCGAAGAAAATAGTGACATTGAAGTAGTGCTCATGGACGTTCGTCTGCCCGACGGCAACGGTGTGGATACGGTACAGAAAATCAAGCAACGCTATCCTTGTATGGAAGTATTGCTACTGACAGCTTACGGTACCATTCCGGATAGCGTGACGGCCATGAAAAACGGGGCTTTCGACTATCTGGTAAAAGGGGATGATAATGATAAAATCATGACGCTGGTAGCCAAGGCCGCCGAAAAAGCCCGCTTGCAGTTCAGGATTCGGGAACTGGAACAACAGGTTGCTGGCAACCTGTACGCACTGGATCAGATTCAGGGACAGTCGCCCGCCATTCTTCGGGCCAAAGATCTGGCTCGGAAAGTCGCTCATACCGACACGACGGTGTTGTTGATCGGAGAAACGGGTACGGGCAAGGAGCTTTTTTCGCAAGCGATCCATCGGGAAAGTAATCGTCGAACCAAAACTTTTCTAGCTATCAACTGCGGAGCGTTCTCCCGTGAATTGCTGGAAAGCGAGTTGTTTGGTCACCGGGCCGGAGCGTTTACTGGAGCCTTGAAAGACAAAAAGGGTTTGTTTGAAGAAGCCAATCACGGTACGCTTTTTCTGGATGAAATTGGTGAGTTATCGCTGGATCTACAGGCTAAATTACTTCGCGTACTCGAAAGTCATGAATTCATTCGCGTGGGTGATACGAAACCGACGCAGGTAAACGTACGCATCATCGCCGCTACGAATCGTGATTTATTGAAAGAAAGTCAGGAAGGGCATTTTAGAGCCGACTTATACTATCGTTTGTCCGTTTTTCAGATTGAACTCCCGTCCTTACGCGAACGTCTCGACGATTTACCCTTACTGGCTCAGGGTCTGGCTCGTACGCTTTCCGAGCGACTCCGCATTCCGTTTCGAAGCATCGACCCGGCCTTTTTGCAGCAACTGAGCCAGCATGCCTGGCCGGGTAATATCCGGGAACTACGCAACGTCATCGAACGGGCTCTGATTCTGACCGAGGATGGCATCTTACGAGCCGATAGTCTGCCGTTCCGGGAAAGTACCCCTCTGGATTCTTTCGAACTTTCCGCCGTTGAGCAACGTCACATTCGTAAGGTACTCCAGCACACGCAGGGTAATAAAACGGAAGCCGCCCGTCTATTGGGTATTGGGCTAACCACGCTGTATCGTAAAATTGAAGAATATCATCTGGGGTAATGTCAAGGATTAGGCTGAGCCGCAATTCTCCAGAAACAACCCGTTGGAACGGTTGTTAAACAGGTAGCTATAAAACAGAACTGATACTTTACAGAGGCAACCATTCAACCCTATGAAAAAGCTAGTTTTTTGTTGGTTAGGAATCCTCAGCGTATGGAGTTGTAAATCCAGTTCAGATCCCTTTGAAGGCATAGAAGCTTTGCCGATGGGTATCTATGATGTACAACTGTATGTGTTGAATGGCGACACGCTTTACTACAGCCCAAGCATTAATAAAATCGAAGCCGGAGCATTCTATATCGAACCGTATCGTACCAAAACCGACTCAATTAGCTTAATAACAACCGTCAATCGGCCAGGAAATCTGGGGCAGACGGTAGCAGAAAATTTCCATGGCCTAGAAAAGACCAGTAGCGGTTATAAATGGTCGGGTGCCTATCGAACGGATAAAGACTACCAGGGCAAAATTCAGAACGATACGCTTTATCAAAAAAAAACCTTCAATCCTTGGGGTGGCTAGCGTTGCCCAACAACTATCAGATCAAAGATGCTACTTCCCCACAGCTAGAAGGTCTTACGATTATAGCCACTAAACGTTAAACCAGTAACTAACCGTTAGTAGAAGACATCCAAAAGATTCGTTGCTAGGTTTCAAGGTTACGTTCGAAACCCAGCACTGAAAGCTTTTCCCTTAACCTTCCCGTTTGTTCACATACTGCATCAGTACAATGCCACACGCAAACGCTCGGGTTTGAACTAAATCCAGCTGTTGGTACTGCGTAAGCTCCCGAAAAATGGGCATTCCCTGCCCGATTGCTACCGGATTAATCAGCAAATGGTATTCGTCGATAAGGCCATGCTGAATCAGAGAGGATACAAACGTAGCTCCGCCGTACGCGATGAGATCGCCGCCCGTCTGTTGTTTCAGGTGGCTAACTTCCTGGATTAAATCCCGAGCCAGTACCGTGCTTTCCCAGGCTGATTCCGCTAGGGTCCGGCTAAAAACTACTTTGGGTGTTTCCGTAAACTTTTGTCCGGCTGCCACTTCCGGGTGATCCGCCTGACTCGCTATCGATGCCCAGTAAGGAATGAATCCTTCGGCGAGTTTTCGGCTCAAAAGAATGGTATCGACGGGTTGAGTAATCTCGCCCACGTAGGCTTCTAGGTCCGGAGTCCAGGGTAAAGTCATCCAGTCCATTTCACCATTGGGTCCGGCGATGTAACCATCAAGGGTCATTTGTACCTGTATTTTCAGCTTTCTCATGCTTCTGTTTTTTTTGACAAAGTACGTGGATGAATGGCTTGCAGGCGGGGGCTTAATGCGTCTTTGAAAGGGACGATTGCGACAGTACAACTCCCAAGAGCAGCGGCTGTTTTCTATAAAGTCATCGTTCAGCTAATAATTTTTTACCCTTCCAAAATGAAAAAACGACCCTTTCATTTTGGAAGGGTTTTTCATTTCCCATCAATTCATTTTATCCGTAATATCCTAACAACCAACCCCTAACAATCAACAACCACTCCCTGGCATACGCCTTGAATAGTAGACAACAGACTAACATTTCTTCCTCATGCTATTCACGATTCTTTGGTTACTGCTCGGGCTGGTGTGCTTCTGGCTCTTTTTCAAATCCGTCGACTTTTTCGAAAAAATCTGAAAGCCATGTTTCTCGCTCTCTTTGTTTTAGCCCTTCTGGTTTTCGCGTACATGATTTACGTACTGCTCAAGCCCGAAAATTTTTAACGTATGACTACTGAACTACTGGGCATCGCTCTGATTTTTGGAATCACGATTGCCCTTTCGATACCCCTGGGCCGCTATATGGCCCGCGTTTACGCCGGAGAGCGGACTTTGCTTGATCCGGTACTCGGTCCCCTCGAACGGTTGTTTCTGCGGATTTCTGGTATTGATACCCTCCGGGAAATGACCTGGAAAGAGCATTTGAAAGCGTTACTGACGATCAACCTCGTCTGGTTCCTCTGGGCGATGTTCGTCCTGACGAATCAAAGCTGGCTACCCTGGAATCCCGACGGAAACCCCGACATGACGCCCGATCTGGCATTTAATACGGCCATTAGCTTCCTCGTCAACTGTAACCTCCAACACTACTCCGGAGAAACGGGTGTTTCGTACTTCACGCAGATTTTCTGTCTGAATTTCCTGCAATTCGTATCCGCCGGTACGGGCATGGCAGCGGCCGTGATTGTGTTTAAAGCCATTCGCGATAAACAGACGACGCAGCTCGGCAACTTCTACGATTTCTTTCTGAAATCCTGTACCCGCGTGCTGCTTCCCCTCTCGCTGATCGTCGCTGTGACGTTGGTCTTCAACGGTACACCAATGAATCTGGAAGGCAAGGCTTCGTACGTATCCATGCAGGGCGATAGCGTACAGGTGTCACAGGGACCGGCGGCGGCCATGATCGCCATCAAACACATCGGTACGAATGGGGGTGGTTATTTCGGAGTGAACTCCGCTCACCCACTCGAAAACCCCAGTTATTTCACGATGATCGTGGAATTGCTCGCTCAAACGATCATTCCGCTGGGGATGATTTTTGCCCTGGGTTACTACATCCGTAACCGGAAATTCAGCTACATGGTATTCGGCGTGATGACCGTCGGTTTTCTGGCCTTACTGGCTCCGGCGGTATGGAGTGAAGTACAGGGAAACCCCGCCATCGCTCAGTTGGGCATCAGCCAGCCTGGCGGCAGCATGGAAGGCAAGGAGGTTCGTTTTGGCTCGGTCGCCTCGGCGTACTGGAGCATCATCACGACCGTCATTTCTACGGGTTCCGTCAACGCCATGCACGACAGTACCATGCCCTTATCCGGCATGGCTGAGCTGCTGAGCATGATGACCAACGCCTTCTATGGCGGTTGCGGGGTCGGTATTCTCAACTTTTACATCTTCATTATTCTCGCGGTATTCATTTCAGGCTTGATGGTAGGCCGTACGCCCGAATTCATGGGTAAGAAAGTCGAAGGGCGAGAGATGAAAATTGCCATGATTGTAGCCCTTCTACACCCTTTACTGATTATGGCCGGTACAGCGATTGCGAGCTACCTGGCGGCGGGCGATGTGAACATGGGCTGGTGGTATGTCAATGCCGAAGGTCAACCCAATACGGCGACGGCCTGGCTGAATAACCCCGGTTTCCACGGATTCTCGGAAATGCTGTACGAATACACGTCTTCGTCAGCCAACAACGGTTCCGGTTTTGAGGGGTTGGGCGATAACAATCCATTCTGGAATATTACTACGGGTATCTGTCTGATCTTTAGTCGCTTTCTGCCCATCATTGGTCCGGTAGCGATTGCGGGTCTGCTGGCTTCAAAGAAATACATTCCGGAATCGGCGGGAACGTTGCGTACCGACACGGGCACGTTTGGCATCATGGTCTTTGCGGTCATCGTTATCCTTGCCGCTCTGGCCTTCTTCCCGGCCCTGGCCCTGGGTCCGCTGGCTGAATACTTCTCTATCTAACCGTTTAGGGTTCTGAGTTTAGTGTTGAGGGTTACTCCCGCACGCAAAACTCAAAACCCAGAACTCCAAACATAACTCAACGTGAGTACTAAATCCACCCGGCTGTTTGAACCTGCGTTGGTGCAGACGGCCATTCGGGAAGCTTTTGTGAAGCTGAATCCCCGTAGTCAATTTCGTAACCCGGTGATGTTTACCGTGGAGCTGGGTACGATCGTTATGTTGCTCGTTACGGTGTACATCGTGGCAACGGGCGATCAAAGCCAGGGTTCGCTGGCCTATAACCTGATTGTTTTCATCGTGCTGTTGCTGACCCTGCTTTTTGCCAACTTCGCCGAAGCTCTGGCCGAAGCCCGTGGCAAAGCTCAGGCCGATAGCTTACGCAAAACCCGCGAAGAAACACCCGCCCGACTGGTACAACCCATTGGTGAGATGTACGTGGGCGAGATCAAAACCGTACCGTCTTCGCAACTTCGCAAAGGAGACGTCTTTATCTGCGAAACCGGTGACATCATTCCTTCCGACGGCGAAATTATTGAAGGGATTGCGACCATCGACGAGTCGGCCATTACGGGCGAATCGGCCCCGGTCATCCGGGAAGCGGGTGGCGACCGTTCGAGCGTCACGGGGGGTACAAAAGTGCTTTCTGATCAGATCAAAGTACTGGTCACGACCGAACCCGGCGAGAGTTTTCTGGATAAAATGATTGCCCTCGTCGAAGGAGCTTCTCGCCAGAAGACCCCGAACGAAATTGCCCTGACGATTTTACTAGCGGGTTTCACGCTGGTCTTCGTCATCGTGTGTATTACTCTGAAGCCTTTTGCCGACTACGCGAACACACCCATTCCCATTGCGGCCTTCATTTCGCTCTTCGTTTGTCTGATTCCGACCACGATTGGCGGTTTGCTTTCAGCCATTGGTATTGCCGGTATGGATCGGGCCCTGCGGGCGAACGTGATTACTAAATCAGGAAAAGCCGTGGAAACCGCCGGCGACGTCGATACGCTACTACTCGATAAAACGGGTACGATTACGCTGGGTAACCGTCGGGCGACGCACTTCTGGCCCGCGAATGGAGTAGCGGAAAATGATTTCGTAGAAACCGCCCTTTTGTCCTCGCTGGCCGACGAAACGCCGGAAGGAAAATCCATTGTGGAGCTGGCCCAGCAGCAGGGAATCAAGGCGAGTCTGCCCGCGGGTGTGGAACTGATTCGCTTTACGGCGGAAACCCGTTCTTCGGGTGTCAATCTTCCTTCGGGCGTTCGGATTCGGAAAGGAGCCCAGGATTCCATCCGTAATCAGGTGATTCGGCAGGGGAATACGGTGCCGGCGGAGATTGCAGATCGAGTGAAAGCGATCTCGAAAAATGGAGGTACGCCCCTGGTAGTTGCTCAAAATGATGAGGTACAGGGCGTGATTGAATTACAGGACATCATCAAGCCCGGTATGCAGGAACGTTTTGAACGTTTACGGAAAATGGGCGTAAAAACCGTAATGGTAACGGGTGACAACCCCCTGACGGCGGAGTACATCGCGAAAAAAGCGGGGGTCGATGACTTCATCGCCGAGGCCAAGCCCGAAGATAAAATGCAGTACATTCGGACCGAGCAGGCGAACGGCAAGCTCGTCGCCATGATGGGTGACGGTACCAACGACGCCCCGGCTCTGGCTCAGGCTGACGTAGGCGTAGCTATGAACTCAGGTACGCAGGCCGCCAAAGAGGCGGGAAACATGGTCGATCTGGACAATGATCCGACGAAGCTGATTGAGATCGTGGAAATCGGAAAACAGTTACTGATGACTCGCGGTACCCTCACGACTTTTTCCATTGCTAACGACGTCGCCAAGTATTTCGCCATCGTACCAGCTCTGTTCATTCTCAGTATTCCGGGCTTGCAGAGTTTGAATATTATGCGGTTACACAGTCCTGAATCGGCCATTCTTTCGGCGGTTATTTTCAACGCCATCATCATTCCCATGCTGATTCCGTTGGCTCTGAAAGGCGTAGCATACAAACCCATCGGAGCCAGTGCTCTGCTTCGCCGCAACCTGTTTATTTACGGTCTGGGTGGGGTGGTCATCCCCTTCATCGGCATCAAACTGATAGATCTGGGCGTATCACTGTTTTTCTAATAGAAGTTGAGTGGATGGTTGGGGAGGCAAGCGATTTACCTAGCCGAACCTCATCCTTTAGAAACAGCCAATGACTAGCCCGTGAGCATCTTCGAGCATTTATTGATAGTTGTTGCTTGGAATTAGCCGATTTCTGCATGGACGCAATAAAACCGCATCCCGTCCTATCGCGATAAGTCGCCTACTTCCTCGGCAATGCGGTGGCCTAGAGCAAGAGGAAGTGAGCGGCGTTCGCGATACGGACTAAATAACCAGCCGTGTTTGCGGGACGAAACAGTGACTCTGCAATACGGGAAGCCCTAGTATTTATTAAATGGATCATTATAAAAGTAAAACCATGAAATCTCATCTTTTCCCAGCCCTCAAGCTGACTATACTCACGATTCTCTTTTTCTGTATCGTTTATCCCGCCCTCGTTTGGGGCATTGCTCAACTAAGTCCGACGAAGGGTAACGTAGCTTGGGTCGAGCATAAAGGCAAAGTCGTAGGAGCGGCCTTAATCGGTCAGTCTTTTACGCAGGATGATTACTTTCAGGGCCGTCCGTCGGCGGCCGGATACAATGCCGCCAGTTCCGCCGGTTCGAACAAAGGCCCGTCTAACCCCGACTATTTGAAAGATGTACAGGCTCGCATCGACACCTTTCTGGTTCATAATCCCGGCGTAAAGAAAGCCGATATTCCTGCCGATCTGGTTACGGCTTCGGGTTCCGGCCTCGACCCTGACATCAGCGTACCGGGAGCCTTAGTACAGATTCCCCGCATTGCCCGGCTTCGGCAGATTTCCGAGGAAAAACTCCAGCAACTGGTTAAAACCCATACGCAGCGTTCACTAATCGGGGGTGTCGAAACGGTGAACGTACTTCAACTCAACGCAGCCCTTTAATTTCTTTTCCTGGTGTCTGGTACAAACCCTTTGATACGATGGTTAATGCGTTCAATCTCAATAGCCCCGTGTGCCATGCGGGGAAAACGCAGACCAGACATCGAATTTTTCTTTCACTCCCTTTCCAGTACCTATGAAAACTCTTCTTACTGCTTTCGTACTTAGTGCCACCGCCCTGACCGTTCAGGCCCAGTCGGACTCCAAGAAAGCATTGACCATCAGTGGCTACGCCGAAGTATACTATAATTACGATTTCAACCGTCCCGCCAATCACCTTAGCGATGGCTTTCTGTATAATCACAATCGTCATAATGAATTCAATTTGAACTTGGGTTTTATCAAAGCCGCTTACCAGACCGACCGCGTTCGGGGCAACCTGGCTTTGATGGCGGGTACCTACGCCCAGTATAACCTGGCGGCCGAACCCGAGCTTTTGCGTCATGTGTTTGAAGCGAATGTGGGCGTAAAACTGGCGAAAGACCTTTGGCTGGATGCCGGGATCATGCCTTCGCACATTGGCTTTGAAAGTGCCATTGGTAAAGACAACTGGACGCTGAGCCGTAGTTTACTGGCCGAAAACTCGCCCTACTACGAAACCGGAGCCAAACTTTCCTACGCCACGGGCCAGTGGTCACTATCCGCCTTAGTCCTGAACGGATGGCAGCGAATCCGGCGGGTGGATGGCAACCAGACGCCCGCCCTGGGCTGGCAAGTGCAGTACAAACCTTCCGACCGGGTAACGCTTAATTCCAGCAGCTTTATCGGGAACGACAAGCCCGACTCGACCCGGCAGATGCGGTATTTCCACAATTTCTACGGCATTTTCCAGCTGAGTTCCAAATGGGGTTTGATTGCCGGATTTGACAGCGGCTGGGAGCAAGCATCGAAAGGCTCCAGCGATTACAACTTTTGGTACTCCCCCGTGGGGATTCTGCGGTTTGCGGCGACGGATCGCTTCGCTCTGGCCGCTCGCTTTGAGTATTATGAAGATAAAAAAGGCGTGATCATTGCTTCGCCCGCTCCGTTTCAGGTATACGGATATTCGCTGAACGCTGATTACCGAATTTCGGATCAGGTACTGGCTCGGCTGGAAGCTCGCCAGTTGAGCAGTTCGGAAAACGTATTCCAGAAAAACGGGGGCTATACGAATCAGAGTACCAGTATTAAAACGTCGATTTCGATTGCGTTTTAGTAGCTTTTGAGCCTCCCGAAAGCTCTGACATTTTCGGAAGGTGTATCCATGGAAAGCTAATTACTTTTCCGAGGGAAGAACTTGCTTTCCCTCAGAAAAAAATGACAATTTTTAATCCTTTTCATCCATACGATCATGGAAAATTCCACCCGCCATTTTCTGGAACTCCTTCAGCAATCCCGGCGGGGAAAGTTTAAAGTTTATATCGGGATGAGTGCGGGCGTGGGCAAAACCTACCGGATGTTACAGGAAGCCCATACTCTGCACCGCAACGGCGTAGACATTCAGATTGCATTTGTCGAAACCCACGGAAGAGCCGAAACGGAAGCCCTGGTAACGGGGCTTCCGATGCTGGCCCGCCGGAAGGTATTTTATAAAGGAAAGGAACTGGAGGAGATGGATTTGGCGACGGTACTGGCCGTCCATCCCGAAGTAGTACTGGTCGATGAACTGGCTCATACCAATATCCCCGGCAGCAAAAACGAAAAACGCTGGCAGGACGTCCTTGAAATTCTGGACCAGGGCATTAGTGTCATTTCCGCCGTCAACATTCAGCACCTGGAAAGTCTGAATGAAGACGTCGAACGCATTTCGGGCGTACCCATTACCGAACGAATTCCCGACCACGTGTTGAGACTGGCTGACGAAGTCGTCAACATTGACCTCACAGCGGACGAACTCATTGCCCGTTTGCAGGAAGGGAAAATCTACCATCGGGACAAGGTTCAGCAGGCTTTGCGTAACTTTTTTCAGTCCGAGAAAATACTTCAGCTTCGCGAACTGGCCCTGCGGGAAGTAGCCACGCAGGTCGAACGAAAAATTCAGAAAGAACTTCCTGGTACCGCCGAACCTGAGCGGTTTATGGCCTGTATTAGCTCCTCGGCAGACACCGCCCGCCGGATTATCCGCAAAACGGCCCGACTGGCTTCGTACTACAATGCCCAATGGGTGCTGTTGTACGTGCATACACCGAAGGAAAATCAGAATAATATTTCCCTGGCCTTGCAACGTCATCTGATTAATAACTTCAAACTTGCAACCGAACTGGGAGCCGAAGTCATTCAGTTGCACGAAGACGATATTGCCCAGGCCATTACAACGACTGCCGAAAAACACCAGATTACGACGGTATGCATCGGCAAACCGCACCTGAGCTTACTGCAGGTGATCTGGCGTACTAATATATTCGGCCGACTGCTCAAACAACTGAGCGAGTCGGACATTGATTTGATCATTTTATCATGAAACTGAAGGCAAAGCTTTCGCTGGGATTATGGTTTTTGTTTCTGGTCAGTTCCCTGCTGGGTGGACTCGGCCTGTATTTCTTACGGGAGCTGGCTCAGGATTCTCAGGACATTCTTAAAGCCAATTACGAATCCCTTAGCTACGTAGAGCAGATGACCAGCTTCATTGATGGCCGCGAAGACCGCTTACGCGTAACCGATATGCAGGAATTTGAAACGGCTTTGCGAAAACAGGAACAAAACGTAACCGAAGTAGGCGAGCGGAACCTTACCCATCAGCTTCGATTGGGCTATACGCAATGGCAACGGGATACGAGCCAGTTTTTTCCCTTGAAAAGCTTACGCGAACCCTTGCACCGAATCTCCGAACTGAACCGACAGGCTATTTTTCGTAAAAGCCAAACGGCCCGCCAGACGGCCGATACCGCTCTGTTGCTGCTCAGTTGTATTGCTACGTTCTGCCTTCTGGTGACGTTTTCGTTTGCCATTAACTTTCCTTCCTTCATTGCCAATCCGATTCGGGAACTAACCGGAAAAATCAAGGAGGTTGCCGCCCGTAATTACGCGACCCGGCTGGGCTTTCGTTCGGATGACGAATTTGGCGAACTCGCCGCCGCCTTCAATACCATGGCCCAGAAACTCGACCAATGGGAAAACAGTAATCTGGCGAAAATTCAGTTCGAGAAGCGACGCGTGGAAACGGTGATCGCCTCCATGCCAGAAGCCATCATTGGTCTGGATGAGAAACGGACGATTTTGTTTGTAAACCCGCTGGGACTTTCGCTGCTGGGTATGAAAGAATCTGATTTGGTAGGCAAATACGCCCCCGACGTAGCCGTACGGAATGATTTACTCCGTACGCTGTTGCAGGGTGACCGCGATGAACTGAAAATCGTCACGGAAGGGCAGGAGGGTTATTTCAGTCGCGAAACGCAACCCGTTAAAAACGGCGATACGCAGATTGGCGAAGTCATTGTACTCCGGAACGTTACTCGCTTTCACGATCTCGATCAGGCGAAAACCAACTTTATTGCGACGGTATCTCACGAATTAAAAACGCCCATTTCGGCCATTAAGATGAGTCTGCAATTGCTCACGGACAAGCGGGTGGGCGATCTCAACGACGACCAGCAGCAACTCGTCTCGAGTATTCAGAGTGATGCCCAACGGCTCCTGCGGATTACGGGTGAACTACTGGAACTCTCACAGGTAGAAACGGGCAATATTCAGCTACAGATTGCTCCCGTCTCCGCTGAAACGATTCTTTCACTCGCTCAAGAAAGCGTTCGGAGTACGGCGGATCAGCGACACGTGCAACTGGCGGTTGAGGTACCGACCACTCCTTTATCCGTACTGGCGGATCCTGAAAAAACGGCCTGGGTGCTGGTCAATTTTCTTACCAATGCTATTCGGTACAGTCCGGAACAGGGAACCGTCCAGATCGTCATTCGAAAAGTGGATCAGTGGGCGGAATTCTCAGTACGCGATCAGGGCCGGGGCATTGAGGCATCGTACCTCAACAAGATCTTCGAACGGTATTTCCAGATCCCAAATGGCCAGGGCAAAACGGGTACGGGCCTGGGTCTGGCCATCGCCAAAGATTTCATCGAAGCTCAGGGCGGCAACATCTGGGCTCAAAGCGAGGGGTTAGGATACGGCAGCTTGTTTGCCTTCCGATTACCGCTCCATTCCTAACAAAAGAGCCTCTGAAAATCAGAGGCTCTTTTGTTAGGAATTCCTTAAACCGAGTCCCACTTACCTGATTCTCTTCGTCCTTTTACGCTTGGCTTCTCAGAACGACAAAGCTTATTCGCAAGCATGAGGAATGTCATGGAATCCTCGTAAAACCATCTCTACTTTTGCTTTCACTACCTGCAGCATTCGGGTACTTTATCTCCTTGAATTCTGTAATCTTTCACCACAACCGTAAAGCATAAATTCATGACGAAAACATCGGACCGAAAATTGGCCAAAGGCTGCTACGAACACCTCGGTGGGCAGCTCGGTAAGCTTCTACTGGAAAAGTTTCTAAAAGAGGGTTGGCTTACCAAAGACGACGCTGGCGATAAGCATTTTTTTATGACCGAAAAAGGAACCCTGGAGTTTACTAAACTGGGTATCGACTTATCATCCATTAAATCCTGAACACCATGAATCTCATCCATGATTTTGATAACTTCTTTCTCCCGGCCGACAACCTGGAGGAGGCAAAAGAATTCTACACAAAGAAACTAGGACTTGAAACGAAGTTCGACTTTTCCGACAAGGGGATGACGGCCTTCAAAGTAGGAGAAAACGAGCCTGCCATCATTCTTAGTAGTATGCCGAATGCAAGGCCTGCGATCTGGTTTACCGTAGACGATGCTCAAAAGGCATATGAGGCACTCCAGCAAAAAGGAGTACACTTCCTAAGTGAACCTTTCGAAATAGCGACTGGGTTTGCGGTCGAATTCCATGATCCGTTTGGTAATAAGCTTGGAATAACGGATTATTCTAAAGTGAAGGAATAAATGTACTGAATTAGTAGAAAACGATTTGCCAGACTAAAACGGTTAACCCTTGATTACAAATCACTAACAAAAAAGACAAAGCAACCGATGGCTACTTTGTCTTTTGAAGTCGGGATGGCGGGATTCGAACCCACGACCTCCACGTCCCGAACGTGGCAAGCTACCAGCTGCTCCACATCCCGCTGATGTGACCGAAATATTGTCGTTTTAGCTAATTTCGGAGGGCAAAGGTACGATCTCTGGCGAGAATTCGCAAAATCAGGAACGTAAAAATTCCTGCCGGTATTGCAGCGGAGCTAGCCCCGTAGTCTGTCGAAACTGTCGGTTAAAATGCGAAATATTCCCAAATCCACTCTGGAAACAGACTTCCGAAACCGTCAAATCGCCATCCGAAAGCAGGAGCTGACTGGCGTATCGAATGCGGTACTCGTTTAGCGAATCGATAAACGTCTTTTTCGTAACTTTTTTGTAATAGCGACAAAAGGACTGGGGCGTCATATTGATTAGCTCGGAGATGGTTTCCAGACGAATCTCCTGCCGGAAATGCTCGGCCATGTACGCGTAAATTTTATTCAATCGTTCGTAGTCCGTTTTCGGCAATTGGGCAAAAAACTGGCTGGTATCCAGCGTATGTACCTCCTGGCTATCGGCCAGGGTATGTAGCAAATCCAGCAGGCCCAGCAAGCGGTGAAAATGGTTATCCTTCAACAGATACTGAATTTCCTTAGTGACCCGTTCCGCCGTTTTACCGTAAAAATGTAAACCGGATTTGGCCCGTTGTAACAAGCGGGCAATCGGTAAAAACTCGGGTTTTCTAAAAAATTCAGGTCCTAAAAACTCTTCCTTGAATTGAATAACGATGGAATGAGCGGGGTCCGTATTGTTCTCGTTTTTCCAGTAATGAGGCACATTAGGGCCAATCAGTACCAAATCTCCCGCTTCAAAATCTGATACATTCGTGCCCACAAACCGTTTCCCCCGACTCGAAAGAATCAGTGTTAACTCAATTTCAGGGTGAAAATGATAGGGAGCATCGAAAGCTTTCAGCACGTGCTCGCGAAAGGTGAAAGAACTGTCAGGTAAAGCATCTATATGTTCAAAAGATGGCTTCATCTTGTATGATTTTGATCCTTGGTTTAACAAATCTATATACTCTGGATAGTATTACATAAGGTTATGTTTAAAATATATAAACACATTCCTTTTAGCTTTCCTTGAACGCACCCAACTATACGAAAAAAAATACCGCAGAAATTGCCTGAGCAAACTTCTGCGGTAGATGTACACGGTACATGGATTATTTACCAGCTCCAGATTTCAGTAAAGACTCGTAGCGATTCATGTCTTTGAAAAGCTTAAGTGATTCCCGGATTTCAGGATCTTTACTGAACGAATGTTCGCGTACCCCTTTTTGCAGGTAGTACCGTAGGATTACTTCCTGTTCCAGCATGTAGCGGATTTCATCTTTAAATTTCAGAAGATCCGAATCTTTGCTGTGAGCAAATTTAGTTTTCAAAGCCTTCAACTGCTCCTGTACCACGTCGTAGTACTTTTCCTTTCGGGCGGACGCTTCCAGTTCCTCGAATTTCCGCTCCACGTCGGTCGTGTAATCGTAATCCTTGTCGCTCAGCCACTTCACAAATTCCTGATACTCCGCATCCGAAAGGCTGAACTCACGGCCGTCTTTAATACTGGGGTGATCCGCCCGGTATTTATTGGCGTAATCAAAAATGTATCCTTTCCGCAAAAGACTCACCAGAATGGCGGACTGAGCCGGGCGATCGACGGTAACGTCGGGAGCAATGCCTCCGCCGTCATACACGGTACGACCACTTTTTTTGGTCTTAAACGCCGTTTGCAGGGAGTCGGGAATTTTCCCCACCGATCCATCCGGGTTCCGGTGTCCGTAATCAATGGCCTGAATACAGCGGCCCGATGGAATGTAGTACTTGGCCGTAGTGATCTTTAGCTTGCTGTTGTAGCTCAAATCACGCGTGATCTGTACCAGACCTTTCCCAAAGCTTCGCTGCCCGACCAGTACACCCCGATCATAATCCTGGATCACGCCGGCTACAATTTCAGCGGCCGACGCACTGCGACTATTCGTCAATACGACCAGCGGAATTTCGGCATCCATGGGTGGATTTAAGGCTGTGTAGGTTTTGTTCCATTCGCTGACTTTCCCCTTAGTACTAACAATTTCAGAATCTTTATTGACGAAGATATTCGAAATATCGACCGCCATATTCAGTAGCCCACCCGGATTGTCCCGCAAGTCCAGGATGACCTTTTTCATTCCTTTTCCTTTGAGATCGGTGAAGGCCTGGCGTACTTCCTTGGAAGCCGTTCCGGTAAAATCTTTCAAGTCAATGTAGCCCACTTCCTGATCAATCATGCCGTAGTAGGGGACATTCGTCATTTTCACCACATCCCGTCCAACGCTGATTTCCTCGGTATTTTGCTGGCCGTATCGCCGGATGCTCAGTTTCACGGTCGTACCCGTTTGCCCTTTCATCAGCTTATCGACGTTCATGCCGGGCTTTTTAATATCCAGGCCATCAATTTTCAGAATCTCATCCCCAATGCGAATCCCTGCTTTTTCGGCGGGCGTTCCTTCGTACACCATGAGTACCGTAAATCTGCCTTGTCGTTGCTGCGTCAGGATGCCGATACCGTTGTATTTGCCGGTCGTCATGGTCATATAATCCTCAATATCGTCTTCGGGATAATAAACCGTATAGGGATCCAGATTTTTAAGCATCGCGTCGATGCCCGTCCGAATGGTTTTATTCGGATTCACCTCGTCTACATAATACGTATTGAGTTCTTTAAACAACGTAGCGAAGATGTCGAGATTCTTCATGATCTCGAAGGTCCGCTCTCCCGGGTCCGTGAAGGAAAACAATCCGAGGCCTCCGACCAGGCAGGTAGTAAGAATGCCGACTTTCAGAGCGGTACGTTTCATGCGAATAAGGGCTGGCGATGAAATCCTGTTTTTAAGAACAATTTAGCGATTTTTTTTCAATTTTCGGTTATCTAAGGGCGAGATTTGCAAATTCGTCGGCGGATAAAGCCCTTTTTCGAGTTAGGAAAGTGTCGGCGTACTGGTTTTTCCGAGTTGTTTGAGTACGAATTTCATCTTTTTCTCGATGTCAGCGAAAGGCAGGATTTCTTTGGCTACGTACACAAAAGCAATCGCCACGGGTACCGATTCGACCTCCGTAATGAGGGCTTTATGCAAGCGATACGCTTCCCGCATCCGGCGTTTAATTAGATTTCGATCAACTGCTTTCTTGAAGTTTCGCTTGGATACGGATACCAAAATCTGCGGAAGCGGAGCCGTACCGGAAGCCGGCAAGGCATTCACTTTCAACGGATAACTGAATACCGCTATACTCGTGTTGTCTTTCCGGGCAAACAGCTGATCAAGCATTTTTTTGCTTTTCAATCGTTCCGTTTTCCTCAAACGCTGATCCATGGGTCGGGCTCTAAGTAAGAAGGCAATCGCGATACCTGCGTTCGGATTTCTTCTGAATGAATGGAAATGAATGAACGGCAAAGATACGGCGAAAGTACCGCAGGCCGTTCCAGAAAAAAGGAAGCACCCCAAACCGATGTCCACTATGTCTGCCAAACAAATACTCTTAGTCGAAGATGATCAGCGTTTATCCGAAAGCATTTCGCGAACGCTCACCCGTAAGGGTTATGAAGTATCGCCGGTTTTTGACGGCACGGCCGGCTTACAGGCGGCCCTGGGCCAGCGGTACGATCTTGTTATTCTGGATGTAGTTCTGCCCGGTATGGATGGCTATGCCATTTGCGGTGAACTCCGTCGGCAACGCCCGCGACTACCCATTCTGATGCTTACGGCTCTGGATGATACAGAAGATCGCCTGCGGGGCTTTGAGCAGGGTACGGACGATTACCTGGCGAAGCCCTTCGATATTCGTGAACTCCACGCCCGTATGCTGGCCCTGCTTCGCCGGAATGAGTTTATGGACGAGATTCCGATGCAAACCCGGCTTCAGATCGCCAATCTGGAAATGAACCTGTTGAGCAAAACCGTCACCCGGGATGGCGAAAAGCTGGAGCTGACCGCCAAGGAATACGCGTTGTTGGAATACTTGCTGCTGCATCAGAATCAGCTTATCACCAAAATGGAACTGCTGAAAGAAGTTTGGGGCCTGAACTTTGATCCGGGTACCAACATCGTTGAGGTGTATATTGCCTACCTGCGGAAGAAAGTCGATCGTCCCTACGAACCCAAGCTCATTCATACCAAACCCAGCCAGGGATACATTCTCCGGCCCGAGTATTAATCATGTTCATTCGCTACAAACTGGCTCTGCTGTTTTCACTGGTCGTAGCCGGATTACTGACCTTATTTTCGGCCGTGATCTATCAGATTTCCGCTTCGTACCGCGAAGAAGAGTTTCTGGGCCGGCTGGAAAATAAGGCTCGTACGACGGCCCGCTATCTGATGGATGTCAAGGAAATCGATAATGATTTGCTGAAAATCATCGATCAGAATTCGCTGACATCCTTATTCGAAGAACAGGTTCTCGTTTTCGACGAGCATAATCGGTTACTGTATTCGAGTCTGGATGATCAACCGCCCCAGTATGATCCCGCCTTACTGGCTGAAGTACGCGAGGAAAAGCGGGTGGAGCAGAGTTCGGCTAAAATTGACCTGATTGCTCTGGCTCTGCCCTCAAGTCTGAAAGCTTCGGGCAGTGAATACGTCGTGATGGCTTCGGCCTACGACAAATTCGGCAAAAGCAAACTTATTTATCTACGAAACACGCTGATGATCTGCTGGGTCGTAGGCGTAGGATTGACTGTAGTTGTCAGTGGCCTGCTGGCGGGTTTGTTTCTACGGCCCATCGCCACGATCAATACCCAGATTCAGCAGATTACGGCCCAGAATTTGAAAGAGCGTCTTCCGGAAGGCAATGGGCGGGACGAAATGGCTCAGCTGGCGATCAACTTCAACCAGATGCTCAACCGGCTTAATCTGTCTTTTGAACAACAGAAGAGCTTTGTATCCCACGCTTCGCACGAGCTTCGAACGCCCCTGGCGGCCATGAAAACCGATATTCAGTCGGGTCTGGAAGAAGCTTTATCCTCGGAAGAATATCGATTGATCCTCCGGGATTTATTTCAGGATACGCAACGTCTCATTGGGCTGACCAATGGCCTCCTGCAACTGGCCCGTCCGCTGGACCCGGTACTTCGCCGGAAACTGATTTCCATTCCTGAATTATTGCTGGACATTTATGCCGAACTCAGTTCTTTGCGAAAAGCTCAAAAGCTGGTCTTTGAGCCCATACTCGATGAACGCCGGGAGCTACTGGTACCTGGTGATGAAGCCTTACTGAAGACTCTTTTTACGAATCTGATTGACAACGCCTGCAAGTACTCGCCTACGCACGAAGCATTCATTCGGATCGGAAGTGATGCTAGCCATTGTCTGATAGACATTGAAGATAAAGGCATCGGCATACCCCCTGAAGATCAGGAACGCGTGTTCGGACCTTTTTTCCGAGCCAATAACGCGTTAATTTATAGTGGATACGGCATTGGACTGGCCGTAAGTCAACGCATTGTCGAGTGGCACGGAGGCAGTATTTCCCTCCGAAGTACCCTGGGGCAGGGGAGTACCTTTACCGTTCGATTACCCCTGAGCTAAAGGGCCTTTACTGGTTTATTTTAACATCGCTCGAAATGCGAACTTTATCCCGGTAATCAGCATATTCGCCGCTTTGAAATTTGATACGAAATGTACTTTCGTACTTTAGTGTACAACAACACACGGACGACTTGTGCGAGAATTTAAGAATAAAACCTTTACTCAATCGTTGACCGGGCTGATGCACCTGGCATTCTGGGCATTTTTTATGTCCTTGCCATTTCTGCTTCGTTCGCCCCAAAACCCGCCGGGTACGCCCAAGGTAAAGGTACCGGATGAGGTGGTGATTCTATTACAGATGCTCACCATTCCGCTGTTTTACATTAACGCCAATTTTCTCATTCCCCGCGTATTACAGCGTCAGGGCGTATGGTATTACCTCGCCTATATTTTGCTTTCAGTAACGGCAGTTCTGTCCATTAATCTAAGCTTACGCAATTACGTTTTCTTTCCCGAACTTCCTTCCGCCCGTATCACCTTCTACACCCTTTTCCCGGTTTTTTTCATCCTAGCCATTAGCACGATTTATCGGCTACTGAGTGATTATCTCTCGGATCAACAAGAGCGGAAAGAATTGGAAAATGAACGGCTCAAGTCTGAATTAAGTTTTTTGCGCTCGCAGATTAGTCCGCACTTTATGTTTAACGTGCTCAACAGTATCGTATCCCTTTCTCGCAAGAAATCGGATATGGTTGAACCCGTAGTCATTCAACTTTCGGATTTGATGCGGTATATGCTTTACGAGTCGAATGGTTCGCGGGTTTCGTTAGAAAAAGAAATCAAGTACCTCAACAATTACATCGATTTACAGCGAATTCGTTTTGGTAACGATGTAAAGATTCATTTCCACGCGGATAATCAGCTCACGCACCAGCTAATTGAGCCCATGCTGCTAATTCCCTTCGTTGAAAATGCGTTTAAACACGGAGTTGGACTCATTAGTGATCCGGTGATTGAAGTATCACTCGACTCCAAGGATCATACGCTGATCTTTACGGTACGAAACAAGGTAAATCGTCGGTTTAAGGAAGTCAAAGACGGCAGTTCGGGCATTGGTTTGCCGAATGTGAAACGCCGCTTAAGCCTGTTGTACCCCGAATCGCATGAATTGGTTATTGATGAGAATTCGGATTGGTACGAAGTAAAACTTACCCTGCACTTTACCAACGACCATCCCCTCAAAGACCGCTCCTGGAAAGAAGTCGTGAATCACTAGCCGGATTCGTTTTCGAAATGAATCAGTAGTGGATCGAAGTATTTACCTTTGCGGTGTACCCAAAACAAACGAAACCATGATGAACTGCCTCGCCGTTGACGATGAGTCCTTAGCCCTTGACTTACTGGAAGATAACATACGCAAAGTACCTTTTTTGAACTTAGTGAAGCGTTGTAAAAATGCCTTCGAAGCTCAGGAGGTGATGCAACAGCAACCGATTGATCTCTTATTTCTGGATATTCAGATGCCGGGCATCAGCGGTGTACAGTTTGTCCAGAGCATGACGCAGGCTCCGATGGTCATTTTCGTAACGGCTTACGAAGAGTTTGCCTTGGAAGGATTTAACCTCGATGTACTTGATTATTTGCTCAAGCCCGTATCTTTTGAACGTTTTTTAAAAGCAGTCAATAAAGCGTACGAACTCCATAATTTACGTCATCAGGAAACACCAGCGGTAGTCGAGCCTACGCCCGCTCCCGCTCAGGAATACCTGTTTGTCAATGCCGATTATTCGTTAGTAAAAATCCGTATTGCCGATATTCTTTACGTAGAAGGATTAAAGGACTACGTGAAAATTTATCTTGAAGGACAGAGTCGTCCGGTAATTACGCGGTTGACCATGAAAGCCATGGAAGAAAAGTTACCCAGCGGTCCTTTTCTACGCGTTCATAAATCATTCATCATTGCATTTGATAAAATTGAATCGATTCGTAACCTACGAATCAAAATTGGTCAGGTTCATATTCCCATTAGTGAATCGTACGGAGAGGCCTTATTTAAAGCCATCAATGCGGGTAAAGTTGAATGAGTTCGCTTTTGATAAGACTGAAAAAGTTTTCGTCTTATCTCTCTTTTATACGATCTGATCGGCAGAAAATTGAAGGGAGTATATTTCCGATTTTTACGCTAGTAGCTTTCCGCTCAGATTGATTTTTATTTGATTTAGGATTCCGCAGCCTCTTACGGGCGTGCCCTTTTCAAATTCGATTATTCGCTGATTTTCATAGCCCGGCAACTGCTACGAGCAAGAGCCGAAAAAGAAATCCCCTTGTGGGTAGTTTAAGTTTTGGGGTGAGAGTAACCGTCGCTTCTTTGGAGCGACGGTTCTTTTTTGTACCTAACTTACCGCTTTCATACAAACCTTTTTTACGGTATGTCAACGTTTCGGGATCAGGTCGTCTGGATTACGGGAGCCTCTTCAGGCATTGGCGAAGCCTTAGCTCATGCCTTCGCCCGCGAGGGGAGTCGGCTGGTACTTTCAGCCCGGCGAGAAACCGAATTACAGCGGGTAGCTCAGGAGCTGGCCCTGCCCGCCGACCGCATCCGGATTGTGGTGATGGACATGAGTCAGCCGGATACGTTTACGGCTTGCGTTCAGGACGTCATACAAACCTTTGGCCGTATCGATGTTCTGGTACAGAATGCGGGAATTAGTCAGCGGTCACTGGCTCTGGAAAGTTCTATTGATGTTGATCGTCGGCTGATGGAGGTCAATTATTTCGGCGTCGTTGCTCTCACCAAAGCGGTATTACCTACACTACTAGCTCAGAAAAGTGGCCTGATTGTACCCATTTCAAGCATTGCCGGGTACGTCGCAACGCCCATGCGGACGAGTTATGCCGCCTCTAAATTCGCCATCCGCGGCTTCTTTGATTCACTACGGGCCGAAGTCTGGCGGGAAGGACTTTGGGTAACCATCATTTGTCCGGGTTACATCAAAACCGCTATTTCACTTAATGCTCTGAACGGTCGTGGTGAAGCCAATAACCGAATGGACGAAAACCAAGCCCGGGGCATCCCCGCCGATGTATGTGCCAAACGTATCCTAAAAGCCCTCCGCTCCCGAAAACGGGAAGTATACATCGGAGGACTAAAAGAAGTAGCCGGGGCTTATCTTAAACGATACGCACCCGGCCTGTTGTGGTTGATGATTCGTAACTACAAAATTTACTCCTAACGACTGCTGACTTTAGCCGACTTGTGCTGTTCGGCGTAGTCTACGACCAAATGACAGAAAGCCCGAATGCCGAGTTCAAATCCACCTTCGTCAATGTAAAAGTCCGGCGTATGGTGTGGAGCGGTTTGAGCCTGGGATTTGTTAAGCGGAGCTCCGCCCAGGAAGAAAAACAGTCCGGGTACTTTTTGCTGGAAAAAGGAGAAATCTTCGGCTCCGGTTACCGCGGGCGTCAGCAGAACGTTGTCTTTCCCGGCTACTTCCTCCAGCGAACCAACCATCTGATCCGTCAGGGTCGGATCATTGTAGGTAACGGGATACATGACATCAATTTTTACATCCGCTTTGGCTCCCTGACTTTCGGCCGTTTTTTCGGCCACCTGCCGAAGGTTGTCATGAATCACCTTTTGCATCGGAGCATCCAAGTAGCGAATGGTTCCCATCATATTCACTTCTTCGGGAATAATATTCTGCCGAATGCCTCCGTGAATGGCCCCGACCGTGACCACAGCTGCTCCGCTGGTCAGATCCAATTTACGACTAACGATGGTTTGCAGGTTGTTAACGATCTGAGAAGCCGTTACAATCGGATCGATACTTAACCAGGGGTACGCTCCGTGCGATTGTTTCCCTTTTACTTTTACACTGAAGAAATCAACAGCAGCCATGGTACCGCCGGGCCGGTATTTGATCTGCCCAATAGGTGTCTGAGCATTGAGGTGTAAGCCGAAAATGGCATCTACTTTAGGATTTTCCAGTACGCCTTCTTTAATCATCAAAGCCGCTCCGCCTTCTTCGCCCTGCGGAGCTCCTTCTTCGGCGGGTTGGAAAATAAATTTGATGGTTCCTTTCACCTCACTCTTTACCCCGGCCAGTACTTCGGCTACGCCCATCAGAATGGCCACGTGGCCATCGTGACCGCAGGCGTGCATGACCCCCGTTTGCTGGCCGTTGTACTCCGTCGTAACCTTTGATACGAAGGGAACGTCTACACGTTCCGTTACGGGTAAGCCATCCATATCCGCCCGTAAGGCAATGACCGGGCCGGGTTTGCCGCCTTTCAGAATCGCTACGACGCCCGTCTTGGCAACGCCCGTTTTCACATCTAGTCCCAGAGCCTTCAGGTGAGTCGCTATTTTCTCGGACGTACGGAATTCCCGGTTTCCAAGCTCCGGATGTTCGTGAAAATCCCGACGCCAAGTAATCACTTTTTTCTCGATCTCCTTGGCCATCTGGTCCATCCGTTTCTTAACGGGATCTACAGCACCGTGACTCCCAAAAGAGATCAATAACAAAGCGGCCAAAATAGAATTTTTCATAGTTTTCTTCGATCAGAATACGCTTAATTTCAACAGTGAATACAAAATATAATTTCGCCTTACCTGCTTTTTCACCAATGAAATCAGGTATTTACAGGAATTATAACAAAAAAATACATGATTTTTAGTAAAAAAAACACTTTCCTCTTGTTTGGCAAAATAAAGCTTATACTTTTGCAGTCCATTGCAATATTCCTTAACCAAAACTTCATCAACATCATGATTACCTCTTACGTTACGTATACTAAACCAAAGCCGAGTCTTCGCGGCTGTTTGGTCCTCTAATCGTCGTCAGCTCTTTTAGTATTACTCAGGCACTCCTTCGGCTTGAGCAAGGATTCTATTTTCCAAGCTTACCGACAGGAGCTAGGTTGTCCCTCTGGCGATTCCCCGAAAACAATTGATTACCCACTATCTATTCTTAACCAATTCCTTTACAACAATGAAGAGATTTGTACTCTTTCTAAACGTACTGTGGCTAACCGTCGTAACCCTGACGGCCTATGCACAGGACCGGGTGGTGACTGGTGTAGTCACTACTTCTGACGATGGCAGTGTTGTGCCAGGTGTAAGTGTAACGGTGAAAGGAACTTCTCAGGGAGTGACTACGGATGCAAATGGGAAGTATCGCCTGAGTATCCCATCGAGCGGTACGACGCTGGTTTTCAGCTCCATTGGCTTCCAGAAACAGGAAGTTGCCATCAGCTCCAGAAGCGTCATTGATGTACAATTGACCACGGATTCCAATGAACTTTCAGAAGTGGTGGTCATTGGTTATGGTACACAAACCAAACGAGATGCAACGGGTAGTATTGGCTCCGTATCTGGTTCGAAAATTGCTCAATTGCCTAACCAGAGCTTCGAATCAGCACTTGGAGGTCGTACCCCTGGAGTTCAGATTACAGTACCCAGTGGCGTATTGAACGCTCCACCCGTATTCCGGATTCGGGGTACAAACTCGATTTCGTTGAGCTCTTATCCGCTGGTAGTGGTGGATGGTGTCCCTACGTTTACGGGCGACTATAGCTCCACAAATGCTCCCAGTAACCCACTGGCTAGTATCAACCCTAATGATATTGAAAGTATTGACGTAGCGAAAGACGCGGCGGCTACCGCTATTTACGGAAGCCGGGCTGCCAATGGCGTAGTATTCGTCACTACGAAACGCGGTAAATCCGGCAAAGTACGGGTGAACTACGATGGATGGGTAGGCTTCAATAATACGTATCGTCTGCCTTCCATGCTGAATGCCCAGCAATACATTGATTTCAAAACGAGAGCGGTTGCCAACAACCCCACGGCCTCTGCAATCAAATATACCCAAACGAACGACGCGAACGGAAACCCAATCGATACGCGTTGGCAGGATCAGGTGTACCGTCAGGGGGTGTCGCATAGCCACAACCTGAACGTATCCGGGGGTAGTGAAAACACAAACTACTATTTTTCAACGGGTTACACGTCCCAACAGGGTATCATCCGTAAAAACGATTTCGAGCGTCTGAATGCGTTGTTCAACGTCGATAGCAAGCTCAACAAAGTAGTTACGATCGGTGGTAAAATCTCTTATTCCAACGAAAGAAACTTGGCTGCTACGTCTTCTGGTTCCCTCAGTGGCGAAGCGTTCAACACCTCTGGTTTAGGACGTCTGGCTATTGTACTGCCTCCGATCATTGCTCCTTACAACAATGACGGTACCCTCAATATTAACGGAGCAGCGGTTGGTTCTGCAGGTAACATCGCCGGTATTTCTAACCTGTCGTATTACAACCCCGTTGCTTTGCTCAACCTGAACCGTTCGAACTCCGAAAACAGCCACATTCAATCCAACGCCTACATTCAGTTTAATCCGGTGAAAGGACTGACGCTGAAAAGTAGCTACGGTATTGATTACATGCTGATAGATAATGATACATTCTGGTCTCCGGTTACGGGAGATGGCTACTCTTACAATGGCTACGGCACCGGTATTTACGCTAAATACAAAACCTGGTTGTGGACCAACACCGCTCAGTACGACCGCTCGTTTGGCAAGCATAACTTCAGCCTGTTGATTGGTCAGGAACAACAGCGTACAACGTCAAGGGGCTTCGGTCTGAACCGTCAGGGGCTGTCAGATGCTTCGTATACGGAGCTTCAGGCGGGCTGGGTGAATAACAACACGGCAGGTCTGACCTACGGTGAAAATTACCTGCTGTCAGGTTTCGGCCGTTTATCTTACAACTACAAAGAGAAATATTATCTGAGTGGTAACCTTCGTCAGGACGAATACTCCGCTCTTGGTCAGAAAAAAGGTACCTTCTGGGGAGCCTCGGCAGGCTGGGAAATTACGCAGGAGAGCTTCTGGTCAGCCGCTAAACTCGATCGGATTTTCAGCAGCTTCAAGATTCGGGGTAGCTACGGTAAAGTAGGTAATATCGGTGGTATTGGTGATTACAGCCCGTATTCAACGTATACCTCTGGTTATTACGGAGGACTGGCTACGTTAGGTTTTTACAGCGTAGGAAACCCGAATCTGAAATGGGAAACCAGTACGAAAACCGACGTTGGTCTGAACCTGGGTATTCTGAATGACCGTATCACGGCAGAAATCGCGTATTACAAGAATGATATTGACAATTTGATTCTGTACGTAGCTCAGGCTCCTTCGACGGGTTTGCCGACCAGTTCAAACATTGGACCCAACGTAGGTCCTCCGTTGAACGTAGGTGCCATGTACAACAAAGGTCTGGAAGTAGCCCTGAACGCCCGTATCATTAATACGCCGGACTTCCAGTGGAACTCCAACTTTAACATCACGTTCAATAAAAACGAAGTATCGGCCTTAGCTCCGGGAATCAATGTACTGCAAACCGGAACGAGTGGCTCTGAAACGGTCAACCAAACGGCTCCCGGCTATTCACTGGGTTACTTGTGGGTAGTACGTACAGCAGGCGTAGATCCGTCTACGGGTAAGCGTATTTTCCTGAACTCGCAGGGAGACAAAGTTTACTATCAGTACTACGCTCCTTCGGGCCAGTTCAATTACTCGACTACTCCCGATGGACGCACCCGTTACGTAAGCCCAACCGGTGGAACGTCGATTACGCAGGCAGCGGACGGGGTAATGTACGCGAACGTAGTACCGAAGCAGTACGGCGGCTGGGATAACAACTTCAAGTACAAAAACTTCGATTTGGGTGTCATGCTGACGTATCAGTTAGGCTTCAACGTATACTACGGTACGAATGCAGGTCTGCACGATCAGCGTTGGTGGAATAATCACTCAGACGTTCTGACCGATGCCTGGATGCAGGAAGGAGACGCAGGTAAAAAATACGCCCGTCCGGTATACGGTGATAACGTATCCAACGGTTCAGCGATGCCCATGGACATCAACGTCTTCAAAGGTGACTTCCTGAAACTACGTAACCTGACTTTAGGTTATACGCTGCCTTCTTCACTGGCCACGAAACTAAAAATGAACAGCCTGCGGGTATACGCCAGCGGACAAAATCTGGCCATCTGGACGAAGTATCCTGGTCCTGATCCGGAAGTATCTTCGAACGGTAACAGCACTACGGGTCAGGGCGTTGACCGGAACACCGTGGGTAATGCCCGTACCATCACGATTGGACTTAAAGCTGGTTTTTAATTATCAACAGACGAGACTTTCATGAAAAAGCACTTCATATACGCTTCTATTCTTTGCCTGACCGGATTAGGTGCCTGCAATAGAGATTATCTTTCCCCTACACCCGAAACGTCGGTAGCTATTGACGAATCGTTGAGTACGCCCAGCCGGGTTAATACGCAGTTACTCTCCTTATACGCAGCCCTGAAGGCAGGTAACTTCTATGGCGGCCGGTACGTTATTTACGGAGACATTCGGGGGGAAGACTTTATCAACGAAACGTCTAACCTGATTACGGGCTCTGACGTATGGGCTCTCAACGCGACCAACAGTACGACGGCAGTTACGAACCTCTGGTCCTATGCGTACCTGACTATTAACCGGTGTAACCTGTTTATTGATGGTATGAATGCTGGCGGAAGTGCTCTGGTTGGAGCCGAAACGGCTGCTCAGTACCTAGCCGAAGCCAAGTTGATTCGGGCCTTGAGTTACTACAGCCTTTTGCAGTTCTATGCCCGTCCTTATGCCGATAATAAAGGGAATAACCCAGGCTTGCCTTTACGCTTAACGGGGATCTCGACCTCGGGATCGTCCGCTCTGGCCAGAAGTTCGGTAGCCGAAGTATATACGCAAGTGTTAGCTGATTTGAACGAGGCTGAAGCCAACTTGCCTGCTTCGTATTCTCCTGCGGCTACTAATACAACCCGTGCTCACAAAAACACGGCGATTGCGTTGAAAACCCGGGTGTATTTAAGCATGCAGGATTACGCGAAAGTGGTTACGGAAGCGAATAAGATTGTGACGTCCGCCGCTCCGTTTACATCTCCAACGGGTGTAGCTCATGCCTTACAGTCGAACATTACGACGGTATTCACGAACTATACCACCACGGAATCCATCTTCTCGCTACCCATGACGGTTACGGGAGGAGATAATCCAGGAACGCAAAACCAATTGGGGTACTATTTTTCACCTACGGCAGCAAACGGTGGAGTTGGGAACCAGGAGTATTCGCTTAATCCAAGTGGCATTATTGCAAATACGAACTGGAAAGCGAGTGACACCAGACGTTCATTTGTTGCGACTACCAGCAATGGAAAACGATGGCTGACGAAGTACAAAGCCCCCAGCCCGTATACGGATTATGTACCGGTCATTCGTTACGCCGAAGTACTGCTGAACCTAGCCGAAGCCCGCACGCGTACGACAAACAGCGTAGATCCGCAGGCGGTAGCTCTACTTAATGCCGTTCGCAACCGTTCGGATGCAACGACTACATTTACAACGGCAAGTTTTGCCTCAGCTACAGAGCTTATCGATGCCATTCTGCTCGAAAGAAGAATTGAGTTTCTGGGTGAAGGCTTACGCAACAATGATCTGATGCGGTTGTTACAAACCATTCCGGCCAAGGGTACAGTGCCCGCGAAAAGTTCGTCCGAAAATGGATACATCTGGCCTATTTCATCTTCTGAATTAGCCCTGAACCCGCTGGCGAAGGATAACTAATTTACTTCCTATTCCCTTTGATTAAGGCGGCTTGTTCTTCGGAACAGGCCGCCTTTTTTCTTGTTAGTGGCGTCTTCTTTTGCCTGTGAATCTTATTCTTTCTGCCAAGGCGTAAGATCAGGCATATTGTTGATTTATAGTATTAAATACTCAACCCATATTGGAGGAGCAATTTTTGCTTTTTTATGCATTTCTGAAGTCAAGAAACATTGGACAACCTCGGCAGTATCAAAATTTAATTTCTTTAAAAATTTTAAAATATAGTCTGTTTTAAGGTGATCTAGCCATCAGTTTTTCAAAAATTCTGCGTTTAAAGGCTATTTTTTGACATTTTGGAAAAAATCAGCCCTGGCCTTTTTATCCAACTTATAACTACGCAAATAATATTTTACAGAATTTTATTCGGATATATATAGCAAACAGCTAATTTTGTAGCCCCTTTTTAAACGACCTCCTCGTGAAGGCTGATTTTTAAGTACAATAACTCACATCCAAAAACAATAATATAAGTATTTAGTCATTTCTCACTTCATCATTTATTCAAGCTATGCCTAACTACTACACGTTTTCATCTTCGAGAAAGATTCTGCTTTCATCACCCTTTTTTATCTGCTAGCATTCGCTGGATTCTCGGGTAAATAGGGCTCCGCTTCTCTTGTTTTTCTTTTTGTTTATTTCTTAACCAATTCATCCACAACCATGAAGAAACTTATATTCTTCACTTTTCTGATGCTATTCGGGTGGATCGCCCAGGCACAGGATCGCATCGTAACGGGTACCGTTACGGCTTCCGAAGATGGAGCACCCATTCCTGGGGTTACTGTTGTTGTCAAAGGCAGTAACACCGGAACCAATACAGACGCGAAAGGTACCTACCGGTTAACCCTACCTTCGAATGGCACTACCCTGGTATTCAGTGCAGTCGGCTTTGGTCGTAAAGAAGAGGAAATCAATGGCCGAACGACGATTGATGTCGTTCTTCAATCGAGTGTTGAATCGCTGAACGAAGTGGTCGTCACCGCTCAGGGTATCGAAAGAGATACGCGTTCGCTGGGATACGCTACTCAAAATGTAAATGGTTCTGCCTTGGCCCAACGTTCAGAGCCCAACGTTCTCAACACCCTACAAGGTAAGGTAGCCGGGGTTAACATTACGAGTTCTTCGGGAGCTCCGGGTGCTTCTACGAACATCAACATCCGCGGGATTACTTCCTTCAATGGTAGTAACCAGCCGCTCATCGTTGTGGATGGTATCATCTTCAACAATGACGTAGACAACTCCCAGAATACGCTTTTCGGCTCGCAACCTTCTAGCCGTCTTTCTGACATTAGCCCCGAAAGTATCGAGTCTATTAACGTACTGAAAGGCCCTGCTGCTTCGGTATTGTATGGTTCCAGAGCTTCCGCCGGGGTAATTGTGATTACCACGAAAAGCGGAAAAGGCTTAAATGGTAAAACCGAGGTTACGTTTAACTCTTCGGTAAACTGGCAAAATGTAGCCTATCTGCCTAAGTTTCAGAATCAGTACGGACAGGGTACCCAGAACAACTACGTAAACAACAATACGGCTTCCTGGGGACCTGCGTTTGGTACGCCTGGTTTCGAAACGGTACAGAACTTCCGGGGAGAAACGGTTCCCTACCGGGCTTATCCGAACAACATCCGGGATTTTTATAAAACGGGTACCATGTTCCAGAACGCCCTGAATATTGCGGGCGGCGATCAGAACAACAACTTCGCCGCTACGATTTCCAGTACCATTCAGAATGGGGTCGTTCGGGAGAGTGATTTCGACCGTCACAGCGTACAGGTAGGTGGCAACAGCAAGCTGAAGAACGGCATTAAACTGGGTGGAACGATCACGTACGTAAAATCGGCTCAGAAAAATACGCTGATGGGTAATGGCGGTAGTGCCTTTGGGCAGATTACGCGTATTCCCAGAAGTTACGACCTGGTAAACACCCCGTATCTGGATCCCCTCACGGGTGAAGATTTTTACTTCGTGAATGGTCAGAATCACCCCTTGTGGAGCATCCAGAATACTTTCTTTAACAGCAACGTTGACCGGGTTTTCGGTAACCTTTCTGTAGGATACGACATCACCAATTGGTTAAACGTTAGCTACCGGGTTACTGCGGATACGTATACGGACAACAGAAAGCAGGTTCAACGCGTAGGAGCTGCCCGTGCCCCCCAGGGCCAGATTGATGAAGATCTGCGTTTCCGGTCGGAGCTAAACGGTGACCTGTTGATCACCGCCAAGAAAAATGATCTGTTTGTACAAGGCCTGAACGCAAACCTGTTATTAGGACAAAACCTGAATCAACGGTCGTATAGAGAATCAGGGGTTGTTTCGCAATCCTTGGCGATTCCTGGTTTTGATAACGTGGGCGTAGGTTCTGTATTTACCAGTTCCTATGCATCGACCAACCGACGTCGCCTCGTCGGTCATTACGGTCAACTTTCGTTGGATTACAAATCGTATCTGTTCCTGGAATTATCGGGCCGGGTAGATCAGTCTTCTACGTTACCAAAGAATCAAAATGCCTATTTCTATCCTTCAGCTGCCTTAAGTTTTGTGCCGCTTGAAGCATTTAACGTGAAAACGGATGCGGTTTCTTATTTGAAGGTGCGAGGAAACATTGCCCGGGTAGGTCGTGATGCCGATCCGTATCGCTTACAGTCCTTCTTCACTTCGGCGACTTTCGGTAACAACGTAGCGGATATAACCTTCCCTCTGAACGTGGGCGGCACTAGTCTCCCCGGTTTTCAACCCGATGGTCGGATTGGTTCTTCGAACTTAAAGCCTGAGTTTGTGAACTCGTTTGAAGTAGGTTTGAACGTAGGCTTTTTCAATAATCGTCTGGGCGTTGATTTCACGTATTTCAATACCAGAAGTACCAGCCAGATCTTTAACGTAGCGATTTCCAACGCCAGCGGTTATGACACTCGTACGACGAACATCGGCGAAATGCAGAACAAAGGGATTGAGCTACAGCTTTCGGCTACGCCCATTCGTACCTCTTCCTTCAAGTGGGATGTTCTGTTGAACTTCACGCGTATTCGTAATAAAGTGATTGCGATCTCAGAAGGTGTTAATAACTCCAATATTACGGGTAACAGTTTCTCCGGTATTGCTCCTTCAATTGCAGTCGGTTATCCTTATGGCGTAATCATTGGAACGGCCAATGCCCGTACCGAAAGTGGTGAATTACTGATCAACCCCAATACGGGCTTATTTATGCCAGGTATTGCCGGACAAGTAATCTCGAATCCGCAGAAAGACTGGGTAGCTGGTTTAACCAACAACTTCTCTTACAAAGGTTTTACGTTATCCGCACTGGTGGATGTCAACAAAGGAGGACAAATCTATTCCTTCTCTCAGGTAGATATGCGAAATGCCGGCCAGACGGAAATTACTGGTGTTGACCGTAACCAGCCTCGCATTTTACCCGGCGTTATTCGCAATGCGGATGGTACAACCCGTCCGAATAACATTCAGATCTCCGCTCAAAGTTACTGGCAGAGCCTGGGTGGTTTAGCTTCCGAAGGAGCCGTATTTGATGCAACGGCGTATCGTCTTCGGGAGGTTGCTCTGAACTACGCCCTTCCCAGCTCGCTGTTGAGCCGTACGCCTTTTGGCAACATCAGCATTGGCGTCAGTGGCCGGAACCTGTGGATGTACGCTCCTGGTTTCCCCAGCGATCCTGAAATCAATACGCAAGGAGCCGGTAACATTCAAGGTCTAGACCTGAACGGTATTCCTACTACACGCAATTATGGAGTTAACCTTCGTGTAACATTCTAATTCTGTACTTAGATGAAGTTCTCAGCAATACATAAAAAATGGATAAAGGGAGTAACGATGGCCTGCTCGGTGGTCGCTCTTTCTTCCTGCTCGGATTATCTGGACATTAACCAGAACCCTAATAACCCGGTTACCGTACCTCCCGCTACCCTGTTACCCAGTGGACTGGCTGGTTCTGCGTTCTCCAATGCCAATGATCTGAACCGCTTTGCCAGTGTGATCATGAGCGTAACGGCCGGAGCCAACGGTAGCCCCTTTACCTGGGATCGCTACAATACGGATGGATCTGACTTCGGAAACCAGTGGCGATTTGAACTCTACGGTGGTGCTCTGATCAATTATCAGAAACTTATCGAAGTAGCCCAGACGAGCAATTCCAACGCTTATGTTGGCATTGCCAAAATCATGAAAGCGTATACGTTTTCTATCGCAACGGACGTATGGGGTGATGTTCCGTATTCGCAAGCCCTGCAGGGAGATGCCAATACGCAGCCTCGACTGGATACGCAGAAAGAGATTTATCTGGGCGATAACGCCAAGGGCATTCAAAGCCTGTTTGATCTGGTGAAAGAAGGGTTGGCTGATCTGGAAAAAACCAGTAGCACCACGCCTGGTAGCGACGACATCGTTTATGGCGGTACGATCGCTAACTGGAAAAAAGCTGGTAATACTTTGTTATTGAAGCTTGCTCTGCAAATCAGTAGCGTAGAGCCCGCGAAGGCGAAATCAATCATTGATGAAGTCATTCAAGGCAATAACTACATTACAACGAATGCTCAGAACCTGGCCGTGAATTTCGGGTCGCAGGTAGGTAGTCAAAGTCCGATTTACACCTACACGTACAACTCTTCCTTCAGTACGGATCAGTTAATCAGTACCCGGTTTGTAACGTTGCTGCAAGGGCTGAAAGACCCCCGTCTTCCATTATTCGTAACCCGGCCTACCGGCAACTACGTGACCATTGATAACGGTTTTGCCGGTACCCCTCCAGCTGCGGCGAACCGCTCCATGTTCAGCTCGTACGTAACGGGTGAAAACGGAGAAGGTCCGGTTCGATTAATTACCAACTGGCAGCGTGCCTTCATCTTAGCCGAATCTGCTATCCGCTTAGGCACGGCAGGCGATGCTCAGAAACTGTACGAAGAAGGCATTCGGACTTCTATGTCATCGGCTGGTATTTCTGACGCGGACATCAATGCTTATTTCACGGCGAACCCTACGATCGTAACGTTAGCGGGTAGTAACGAAGAGAAGATCAAACAGATCATTACCCAGAAGTATATTTCGTTGTACGGCAATGGTCTTGAGCAGTGGAATGACTGGCGGAGAACGGGTTACCCTACGTTAGCTCAGCACCAGAACGCGGTTGGCGTGGATGGAACGCGTCCGGTTCGGGCTCGTTACATTGATCAGGAAATTGCCAGAAACCCTAATTTCCCGAACAACATACTTCAGAACGTACGGGTTTGGTGGGATGTGAACTAAACACACTTCTAATTATCGACACAGATGAAAAACATATTTCTTTTAATGATCCTGTGCTTTCCCATCCTGCTTACGTCTTGTAAGGATGATTTTGGCACGTTTTACGAGGACAACAGACCAGCGGTACCCGTAACGTTCCCTGGTACGACTACCTACGGATTCAATCCCTACATCACGAAGTCCGTTAAGGATTCTACTTCGGCCATTGAGTTCACGCTGTCTATCCCAGAAAGTAGCGGACGTACCATCAAGGAAATCACCCGGGTTTCGGCTGGCAGCAGTAGCATTAACGCGGGTTCAGTAGCGACCGCTACGTACATTGCCCAACCCATTGCGGGCAATGGAACTTCGGTTAAATTCACCACGACGCTGGTTGAATTTAAATCCAAATCAGCTGCTAATGCTCGTCTCGTCACGGCCAACGGTGAAATCGCCTTCATGTTCTTAGTCACACTAGACAATGGCGAAACGATTATTCCCGTACAGGTACGCGTACGACTAACGGCGTAGTACACCAGAATGAAAAGAGCCTCCGGAATACCGGAGGCTCTTTTTTTATGGACCGTGAGTAGAGTTAACTTTCAATTGCCTGCGTCAAATCTTCAATCAAATCCTCCACATCTTCGATTCCTACGCTTAACCGAATCAGCGTATCCTTGAGCCCTGACTTTTCGCGTTCGGACTTGGGAATACTAGCGTGCGTCATGCTCGCTGGGTGTGTACAGAGCGATTCCACACCACCGAGCGATTCGCCCAGCGAAAAAACCTTAAAGCTCGACATGACCCGAACGGCTTCTTCGTAATCATCACCCTTAAGTTCGAAGGAGAGCATTCCCCCGAAATCCCGCATCTGTTCCGCCGCCAGTGCATGACCCGGGTGCGTAGCCAAGCCGGGGTAGTACACCTTGCCAACCTTCGGATGATTGTTTAGAAACTCCGCTACCTGCCGGGCGTTTTCGCAGTGCTGTTTCATGCGAATGTGTAACGTTTTGATTCCCCGCAATACCAGAAAACAATCCTGTGGACCAGGTACGGCTCCGCAGGCATTCTGAATAAATCGTAGACGAGCGGCCAGCTCATCGTCATTGAGCATCAATGCTCCCATCACGGTATCGGAGTGTCCGCCGAGGTATTTCGTCACGGAATGCATGACAATATCGGCTCCGAGATCCAGCGGATTTTGCAGGTAGGGCGAGGCGAATGTATTATCCACCACCGTAAGAATGCCGCGACTACGAGCCTGAGCAGCCAGGGAACGAATATCTAAAATACGCAGCAGTGGATTTGTCGGTGTTTCCAGCCAGAGCATTTTGGTCTGCTCGGTGAAAGCCGTTTCAACGGCGGCCGGGTCACTTAAGTCAATGAATTTGAATTTTAGCCCAAAGTCTTCGAACACGCGTACAAAAATCCGGTACGTTCCTCCGTATAAATCGTTCGTCGCCACAATTTCATCGCCGGGCTTGAATAGCTTCAGTAAGGCATCCGTGGCGGCCAGTCCCGAAGCGTAGCAAATGCCGTGTTGAGCATTTTCCAGGGCTGCCAGAGCGTTCTGAAGGGCCGTTCGGGTGGGATTATGCGTTCGGGAGTACTCGTACCCTTTATGCACCCCCGGAGCCTGCTGTACGTACGTGGAAGTTTGGTAAATAGGTGTCATGATGGCTCCCGTAGACGGGTCCGGTTCAACGCCCGCATGAATAGCTTTCGTGGCAAAACGCATAACAATCGAAGTTTTAAACGTGTCACAGCGTACGTTAGCCGACCCAACGTTCAGCTAACGATTTGTGCATCCTTCTCTAGCGAAGTGACTGCGAGGTTAAGCAATCTTTTTCAGATCGATTCAGAAATCAGGTAATTCTTTTTACTTACCCTTTCTTAAGATCAACCTTTATGAAACCTTACGTTCTGTTTATTCTACTTCTCTGTAGCTTTTCTGACAGTGTGAGCCAACACTTGAAAGCTGGTTTTGATTCCAACGAATACCGTGACATGCTGGGGCTGTTTATGCAGCAGGTGGATACGGCCAAATCCGACCTGATTCCAATTCCCACGCAGTATAAACGGCTCTACCGTAGTCCTGAATACGAACTCAAAAACCTCTGGGAACTTTGGCAACGCACGGACGGCGTCGCGGTAATTTGTATTCGGGGAACGGTACAGGCGACCCCCAGCTGGCTTGAAAACTTCTACGCTGCCATGGTTCCGGCTACGGGCGAACTGGATCTGGGTAGCGGGAGAACATTCCGTTATCAACTGGCCCAGGATTCTAAAGCCACAGTACACGTCGGCTGGACGCTGGGTTTAGCGGATTTGGCTCCGACCATCGTAGAAAAGGTACGGGAACTTTACGGCAAGGGCACCCGCGAATTTCTGATTATGGGTCATAGTCAGGGTGGGGCACTGGCTTACCTGACCCGTTCGTACCTGGCGGATCTGGTGCGACGCCAGGAGCTTCCCGGTGATCTGGTCTTCAAAACGTACTGTAGTGCCGCTCCCAAACCAGGTAATCTGTATTATGCCTATGATTATGAGTTTCTCACGCGGGATGGCTGGAGTCATACGGTGTTGAATGCCGCCGATTGGGTACCCGAAACGCCCTTTTCGATTCAGACGCTCCGGGATTTTAATCCGGTCAACCCGTTTAAAGACGTTAAACCAGCCCTTAAAAAACAGCCCTTTTTGATCCGAATTTTTGCGAGACGCATTTATAACCGGATGGACCGAGCGACGCGTACAGCCGAAAAACGTTTCCGGAAAACCCTTGGGAAAATGGTGTATTCACAGGTGAAGAAGTACAAACCCAACCTGCCGCAACCTACCTATGCCGCTGTGAATAATTACATGCGGGCTGGTTCGCCCATCATCCTGCAACCGAATGATGCGTATCGAAAACGTTTTCCCGAAGATGGCAAGAACGTATTCGTGCACCATTTGCTGACACCCTATTACTTTTTAGTGGATACGTACTATCCGAAAAAATGACCGGGTAGGGGCAATGCGGCGGATCAAACTGTTTTTGCCCTTACTTTCCACTTGATGCCATGCGAGAGGCCTGGCAAGCCCGGTAGGCTGTACCTACCAACGTTTACGTCCTGCTAACGTTAGTGAGTTACTAAAAACGGGAAGACTGAGTATAGGGCTCCAAAAGGGTAAATACATTTAAACCATTGGCACCCGTTTCCTTTCCAACCAAACATCCCAACCCCGAAGGAGTTCAATTATACATAGCCCCGTATGCAAGGCAGGGTATCAAGGTATGCGGCTCCATCAAAAACTAAAAACCGCTGATCTGAATGGACTCAGATCAGCGGTTCTTTTTACTAGCCTAACCTTGCTTAGGCCTCCGTAAGCATATAAAATTCGTAACAGAACGGATCGAACAAATCCAGTAGTTGGCTGATAAAGGCCGGATTGGCTAGGTAAAAATTCAGGAAGTTATCCGTACGTTCCTGTAGACCGCCGCCCGGAAACAAATACGCTTTCAATTCACTCAAATGCCGTACCCCCGTTTCCTGCTTCTGAGCCTCTGAAGCAACCAACCGGCGGTCTAACCGGTCGGCCCAGTTTCTAAGCTTTTGAGCTTCCGCTTTGATGTGCCCGTCCAGCGTCGGATTGACTTGTACGGCTTTTGTTCGCATCGCTTCCAGAGCATCCAGCATCTGTTGAAGATCTGGCTGAATATCTAGGGAGTAAGCCGCGTGTTTTTCTACGTACTGCCGGCGTAACGTTGCTTCATCTTCGAAGAGTTCTTCTGGCGTCAGGCTCAGATTCTGAATCCGCCGCTGCGTAGCCTGACTAATAATCATGGCAAAATTACGCGGCATCAGGATGGGGTAGGGAATCTGGTAGTGATCAAATACGGGCTTGAGTTGCAACCAGTACGCCAACTCTCCCGGCCCACCGAGGTACGCCAGATTGGGCAAAATCACCTCCTGATATACGGGCCGCAGAATAACGTTCGGACTAAATACTTCCGGCGACTGATCTAATAATTGCTGAATTTTATCCTGCTTGAAAGTCAATCGCGTATCATTAACCCGAACCCCGTTTTCATCCGGCACCAGACGTTCGCGAATCCCTTCGTTCAAATAAAAGAAGTTGATTTCGCGGGGCGTGACCTGTTGCTTATAGCCCAGAGCTTCCAGTTTTTCAGAAGCTTCCTGAACGAGTTTAAACGCCGTATGATTGAAGAGATCATCTTCAATTACGGGACGGAATTCGGCTTTCAATTCCCGATCATCCGCATCAATACAGATTAATCCTTCGGCTCCCAGTAATTCGTGGATGTAATAGCGGACCGCGTCAGCCAGAGTATTATGCTGGAGGTATGCTTGCTCAAAGAGGGGCAGTCGTTCGGGAATTTCCTTGAACAGAGTCGCCAGCTCCTTGGGATTCATCCGACCCACGGCTCCTTTTTGTTGCGTATGCCAGATATGGGTTTTCCCCGAAAGCCGAAAATGATTGATTTCCTCAAAATCGTGATCTTCCGTAGCCATCCAGTACATGGGTACGAACGTATACTCCGGAAACTCCTGTTTCAGTCGCCGGGCCAGATTGATGGCCGTTACTAACTTGAAAATAACGTATAACGGTCCCGTAAAAATATTCAACTGGTGACCAGAGGTTACCGTAAATGTCTTTTCATCCAGTAAAACCCGAAAATCAGGCTTGGAATCGAGTTCTGCGTATTGTTTTTCGAGCACCGAAACCAGCGTCTGCCGCTTCTTTACGTCGAATTTCTTTTGCTCAATCTGCTTTCTAAATCCTACTAAATCAGGGAATTCACCGTAAAGAGGTTTTAAATTTTCCTGACCGGAAATAAACGCTTGAAATAACGAAGAAAACTGCCGCGTATGGGCCAAAGGAATACAGCTAACCTGCATAATACCGGGATTTGGAGCCCGAAGTTCGTAAAACGGGACTGGCAAACAAACTCGTTCGCCAACGGCTTAGTTCAAAAGGTGGTGAAAGTTTAGTCAGAGGGGGAGAGCAGAGGCTGATTAGAGGACGTTTCAGGTTTGATTCGTTTGAAAAGATTTCGAGTTTGATGGCTGTTTAAGCTCGGTTGACTGAAGGTTGAAAACCATCAGCCGTATCAAAAAAGCAAAGGTTTGAACAGGCGTTTTCAAACCCCATTCAAACCTTTTCAAACTTGAGACTCACTCAAACCTTAAACGCCAATCAAACCCTACACCAACTCCCCGTAAAGATCAAATTCTTCCGCTGACGTAATGCGTACCTGAGCAAAATCACCCTGACGTACGTACTGGTTAGCAGCGACGAGTACTTCGTTGTCTACTTCAGGAGAATCGAATTCGGTACGTCCAATAAAATAACCGCCCTCTTTCCGATCAAACAGTACTTTATAGATCTGACCGATTTTGGCCTGGTTCAACTCCAGGGAAATGCCCTGTTGTAATTCCATGATGTCATCGGCCCGTTGCTGTTTTTCTTCCGCCGGTACGCTGTCTTCCATCGTTGCCGAGTGCGTCTGATCTTCGTGCGAGTACTGGAACACCCCCAAGCGATCGAAGCGTGTGTTCTCCACAAAGCGGTACGTTTCTTCGAACAGTTCTTCCGTCTCCCCGGGGTGGCCCACAATCAGCGTGGTACGCAAGGCAATGCCGGGCACTTTGTCGCGGATGGTATGGATGAGTTCTTCGGTTTTTTCCCGCGTAATGCCCCGCCGCATCAGTTTCAGCAACTCCGTCGAGCCCGTTTGCAGGGGCATATCCAGGTATTTACAGATGTTAGGCTTGGCGTTCATGACGTCGAGCACGTCCATCGGGAAACCAGAAGGGTACGCATATTGCAGGCGAATCCAGTCGATGCCTTCAACGTCCGAAAGACGGTCGATCAGCTCGGCCAGGTTTCGCTTTTTGTAAATATCCAGACCGTAATAGGTCAGGTCCTGAGCCAGCAAAATCAGCTCTTTGGTACCCCGCCGAGCCAGCGATTTGACTTCGGTTTCCAGATCTTCAATTGTACGGGAAACGTGATTGCCCCGCATCAGCGGAATGGCACAGAAGCTACAGGGACGGTCGCAACCTTCCGCAATTTTCAGGTAGGCGTAATGAGCGGGTGTAGTCAGTAAGCGTTCGCCCACAAGTTCGTGCTTGTAGTCGGCCTTCAGCGTCTTGAGCAGGCGGGGCATTTCATTACTGCCAAACCAAGCGTCTACTTCCGGAATTTCGACTTCCAGCTCGTCCTTATACCGTTGCGACAGACAGCCCGTTACGTACACTTTCTCCACCATACCTTCGGCCTTGGCGTCTACGTAGCGAAGAATGGTATCGATGGATTCCTGCTTGGCATTGTCGATGAAGCCGCAGGTATTGATCACTACAATCTGGGAATCGTCCCGCTCGGATTCGTGAGCTACTGCGTAGCCATTACCCTTGAGCTGCGTGAACAGGTTTTCGGAATCAACCAGGTTCTTGGAACAGCCCAGCGTAACGATGTTTACTTTATTCTTGCGTAATGTCTTGGTTTTCATGCGAATGGAAACAAGTCTTTAAAACCGGAAACCAGAACGAAGGCCGTCATCTTCTGTCTCCGGTTTCTTGCTTCTGAACTCTAAAAAACGGCTGCGTAATTAATTTCAAATTGAATCTCTTCGTATTTCCCTTTTCGAACGGTTACTGGAAAAATATTTCCCTGTCCATCCGTAAGGTTCGCCCATAAGCCCTGCGGCTCCTTGGTAAACAGCGAGTAGCGGCCCGGGGCAAGCTTGACTTTAAAGCGACCGCTGGCATCGGTAACTACTTTCCTGACCCGTTTGGTTCGGATGTTCCGGTAAAAACCTTCCTGCTGTTCGGCCTGGTTCTGATTCGTCAGCTGATAAATCCAGACTTCCCGCTTTACGCCCTTGGCCGCCGATGCCGGCCGGTCGGGCGAGGGCATTTGGTTACCAGATTTCCAGATGACCTGTCCCCGAATCCCCGAGGTCAGGCGGGTGGTTTGAGCCTGATTTTGAAAAACGAGGCACAAAAGTACGCATAATATCAGTAACCTTCTCATATCCAGTCGCATAAAAAAGCGGACGTCATTTGGCGTCCGCTTTACAAACGTAAAAATTTCGCTAAAAATTTACCCCAGCACCTCTTTTACCAGTTCGGGAATATTTAACCCATCAAACGTACCGGATGACATCAGCAGCAAGTTAGATTCGTTCCACTGCTGACTCAACAAAAATTCTTTTAACGCCTGATTGTCCGTAAACACTTTCAGAGCTGGATTTCCAAAGGCTTCAATAATGTCTTCGGGTGAAATCGGCGTCAGTTTTTTGTGTTCAATCGTATGCGGACTGTAGTACACCGCGGCCACATCCGGCGTATTGAACTTGCCTTTGTACTGCGGCAAAAAGTACTTATTCAAACTACTGAACGTGTGTAATTCCACCACTGCGACCAATTTGCGTTCGGGAAACTGACTTTTCACCGCTGTAGACGTAGCTTCTAGTTTAGACGGAGCGTGAGCAAAATCCCGGAAAATAACCGTCTGCTCGTTCTCACCTACTCGCTCCAGCCGATTCGCGGCACCCGTGAATGACTGAATGGCTTCGTAGAACATGAAGTCTTCCACGCCCAGTTTCTCCAGTACGATTCGGGCTCCGTTCAAGTTTTTCATGTTATGCCCACCGAAGATTTTCAGCGGCACTTCTTCCCCGTTCGGTTTAAGTAGATACGTCAAACCATCACGAATTACGTGGGGGTGTTGGCCATAGCCAAAGGGTTGTACATCAGGACGTTCTTTTTTGCAGATGACCGATATTACATCATCTGTATCATCGTAGATAAGCATGCCGCCTTTGGGGGAATCTTCGGCCAACAGTTCAAACTGACGAACGTATTCCTCAAATTCCGGATACACATTGATATGGTCCCAAGCAATTCCCGAAATCAGGGTAATGTGGGGATGATAATGCAGGAATTTCGGCTGCCGGTCAATGGGTGAAGAAAAATACTCATCGCCCTCAATCACAATCACCGGAGCGTCGTCGGAAAGTTTGACCATAGTATCAAACCCCGCTACCCGGGCTCCTACCAGATAATCAAACTTCCGGTTGAAAAACTTCAGTACGTGCAGAATAATGGCCGTAGTCGTCGTTTTTCCGTGACTACCCGCAATAACCACCCGTTGTTTATTCAAACTTTGCTGATAGACAAACTCTGGGTAGGAGTAGACTCGAATGCCCAGCTCCTGAGCCTTTAATAGCTCGGGATTGTCGGCCCGGGCGTGCATGCCGAGAATAACGGCATCGAGTTCTGGCGTAATTTTTTCGGGAAACCAACCCATCTGATCCGGTAAAAGGCCCGCCTGTTGCAGACGCGATTGGGCCGGTTCATAAATTTCATCGTCCGATCCCGTTACGAGGATTCCTTTCTGATGCAACACGAGAGCCAGGTTGTGCATGGCTGCTCCACCGATCGCAATAAAGTGAATGCGTTGAGACGGGGTTATTTCACTGGATAAAGTCATTCAAAATCAGCTTTTAAAATTTTACTTTCCTGGCTCCTTTCGTTGAAAAGCCAATCTTAGGGCCACGGACAAAAAAAATGACCGAGCCTGCAATTATTGCGACGGTTTTTCGGTTGCAAAGGTTATAATTTCCGTGCAATTTCGCACGCTTGTTTTCAATCGGTCTTTGCAGGCGTAGGTCTTTAAAGCCGCGTGAGTTCAAGTTTTTCGATCTAATTCACCTTTTAAAATGTATTTCCGTCCCAAAGGATGAAAAACTACATTGATCTTATTGAGCAAACCTTTGAATTCCCAACCCGGGAATTCGGTGTGGACGAGAAGAACACGCTACTCTTCAATAATGTCCCGCTGATGGATATTATTCGTCAGTATGGTACGCCGCTCAAACTTACGTACCTGCCTAAAATCGAAGAGCATATCGAGCACGCCCGGTTGCTGTTTCGGAACGCCATGAAGAAATTCAATTACAAGGGCAGCTATACGTATTGTTATTGTACGAAATCTTCGCACTTCCATTTCATTCTGGAAGAAGTGCTGAGTAATAACTGTCACTTAGAAACCTCTTCAGCGTACGACATCGCCATTATCCGGGAACTGTACCGGCAGGAGAAGCTGACGAAGAATACGTTCATCATCTGTAACGGTTATAAACTTCCACAGTACCAAAAATACATCACCAACCTGATCAATGATGGGTTCAACTGTATTCCCGTACTCGATAACCTGAAAGAAATTGATTACTACATCGAAAATACGCACACCGAGGCCGTAAACCTGGCCATTCGGATTGCTACGGATGAAGAACCCAATTTCTCGTTTTATACGTCACGTCTGGGAATCCGGTATTCGGATATCATGGATTTGTACAAAGATAAAATCCAGCCTAATCCGAAGCTGAAGCTAAAAATGCTTCACTTTTTCATCAATTCCGGTATTAAAGATAACGCCTATTACTGGTCGGAATTGACTCGCTTTATGTTCAAATACTGCGAGATGAAAAAGGTATGTCCCGACCTGGACTCGATCGACATTGGCGGTGGACTACCCATCCAAACCTCGGTATTCTTTAAGTACGATTACCAGGCCATGATCGACGAAATCATTGAAAATATTCAGTGGATTTGTAACAAGAATAACGTACCGGTTCCGAATATTTTCACTGAATTTGGTAGTTATACCGTCGGCGAAAGTGGAGCGGTGATTTACAAAGTCATCGACAAAAAACAGCAAAACGACCGTGAGCTGTGGTACATGATTGACGGTAGCTTCATTACGCAACTACCTGATTCATGGGGTATTGGTCAGAAATACATCATGTTGCCGGTGAACAACTGGGATTCGCCCTACGAAAAAGTGAACCTCGGGGGATTAACCTGCGACTCGCAGGATTTCTATAACACCGAAGCTCATTCGGAAGATTTGTACGTACCTAGTTTCGATATTGACAAAGAGGATCAGTACATCGGCTTTTTCCATACCGGAGCGTACCAGGAATCATTGGGTGGCTACGGCGGTATTCAGCACTGCCTGATTCCAGCCCCCAAACACGTCATTGTAGACCTGGACGAAGATGGCAACATCACCAGCCGTTTGTTTGCTCCCCAGCAAACGCACGAAAGTATGCTACAGATTTTGGGCTATGGCTTGAAGCCGAAGGAAGGCATTGCCGAATCCGCTGAAATGCAGGCTCGGGCCCAGGAAAATCCGGAACTGGTCGAGCAACAGGAAAAATAGGAAAATGATACGGCAGGAAACCCGGAAACGATTCCTGCCGTATTTATTCAAAATAATTTGTAACTTGCTGAGGTTTAAGCATTCACAAACGTATTTATCCGCATCCAATTCCATGAAAAAATCCGCTTACCTGCTGGTTCTTCTAACACTTGTATCGCTGGCCTCGTGTGCTCGTAAGAACAATTGCCCGGCTTATGGCAATACTAGCGTAGAAAGTACTAAACGCTAAACTGTTACATCTTGTTGGAACTATTTTGCAGATACGCCTAAATCTTTAGACGTAATCGTTTGAGCTATCCGCTGGGTTGCTTACTTTTGCGTTCCAATTTCAATAGCACCTAACAATGGCAAAGAAAAACAGTGGCTTGGAGTTCCTGGAAAGCCCCGAAGGACTAGCGGGCGAGTTCGGAAAAGCCCAGTCTTTTTTTGATAAAAATCAGAAAGTAGTATACGGCATTATTGCTGCAGCCATTGCAGCAGTCGGGCTATTTTTTGGCTATCAGTATTGGCAGGATACACAAAACGCAGAAGCTTCTGCCATCCTGTATCCGGCAGTCAATGAATTTGAAGCAGATTCTTTGAATAAAGCATTGAAAGGCGGTCCTGGTGTAGAGGGACTGACGGCCATTGCGGATGAATATGGCTCTACGAAAGCTGGTAAACTGGCGAGTTTTTACGCTGGTGTAGCTCTGCTGAAACAAGGCAAGTACGACCAGGCTATTGAGCAATTGAAAGACTTTAGCAGCAACGACCTCCTGATTCAGGCTCGGGCGTATGCTCTGATTGGTGATGCGTATCTGGAGAAAAAGGACGCGTCAAACGCCATTGATTACTACAAAAAAGCGGCTGATTACAAGCCGAACAAATTCTTTACCCCGACGTATCTGCTGAAACTGGCTACGGCATACGAAGTAGCTAATCAGAACAAGGAAGCCATCGATTCGTACTCGAAGATTATTGAGAACTACCCTCAATCGGCTGAGTATGTAACTGCGAAGAAATACAAGGCCATCTTAGAAGGGCCGGCTTCCGAGTAATTTGGGGCGATATCGCACTAAAAATGAAAGGGATGAGGCCATATGGTCGCATCCCTTTTTTGTTGTCTATCGTTAGTGTATCACTTTCTCTTTCTGTGACAAATGGCTTCTGAACTTAAAAACCTGAGCGTTTTCTCAACTGAAAACCTGCCCGATATTAGCGAAAAACATTTTGCCATTCTGGTGGCCGAATGGAACAGTGAAGTAACCAATGCTCTCTTCAACGGAGCATACCAGACGCTGGTCAATTACGGAGCCAACGAAGAGTTTATCCACGTACGCACCGTACCCGGTAGCTACGAACTCAGTTTTGGAGCGGCTTTGGCGGCTCAGGCCTCGCACATTGATGCGGTAATCTGTTTGGGTTGTGTGATTCAGGGTGAAACGAAACACAACGATTACATCAATCACGCCGTCGCTCAGGGCCTCACCAATGTAAGTATTCAATACAACAAACCCGTCATCTTCGGTGTGCTGACGCCCAACAATCAACAGCAGGCCCTGGACCGGGCGGGTGGTGTACACGGCAACAAAGGCGACGAAGCTGCCATCACGGCCATTAAAATGCTGGGGGTTTCTTTTTAGGCGGGTCTGAGGTTTGAACGTTTCAGTGATTTCACGTTTGGCAAGGCTTTGAAAACCTTGAACCCTTTCAAACTTTAAACTACCTCAAACCTACGTAAGCCTTCAATCCAGTTCAAACTTTACAACAAAACCTTTTTTAACTATACGTACCTCATGCAAGTCTGGAAATTTGGTGGTACTTCCGTCGGGAAACCCGAACGGATGCACTCGATTCGAAACCTGATTACAGCCGATAACGGCAAAAAAATTGTTGTTCTCTCCGCTTTATCCGGCTCGACCAATGCCCTGCTTGCGATGGGAGAACTGGCCAAAGTGGGTAACGACGAAGAACTGGCCCAGAAAATCGCCGAACTGCGGGCTCATTACGACGCCTTCATTGAGGAACTCTACCAAACGCCCGAAGGCTTAGCCAACGGTCAGGCGATTGTGGAAAAAGAATTTTCGTTTATCCAGTCGGTTACGTCGATTCGTCCGTTTACGCTCAAGCAGGAAAAAGAACTCGTGGCCGAGGGAGAAATTCTTTCGACGCAGATGTTCGAAGCCTATTTGCAGGAGCAGGGAGAAAGCTCAGTACTCTTTCCGGCTCTGGATTTCATGCTGATCGATGCCGATAACGAGCCCGTACTTTCGCATACGGAAGAAGCTCTGGGGCAAATGCTCGACCAGCATCCTGATAAGCAGCTCATCATTACCCAGGGTTTTATCTGCCGGAACCCTCGCGGTGAAATCGATAACCTCAAACGCGGTGGCTCGGATTATACGGCTTCCCTGATTGGTGGAGCCATCCGGGCGGATGAAATTCAGATTTGGACGGACATCGATGGCATGCACAACAACGATCCCCGGATCGTAAAGAAGACGTTCCCGATTCGGGAATTGACCTTTGAAGAAGCCGCAGAACTGGCGTATTTCGGTGCCAAAATCCTCCATCCCAGTACCATCACGCCCGCCAAATTACGCGGCGTTCCGGTACGCTTGAAGAATACGATGGAGCCAGCCGCCTTCGGTACGCTGATTGCGACGAAGTCGAGCGAGCGGGAAATCAAGGCTATTGCGGCCAAAGATGGTATTACAGCCATCTATATCCATTCGACGCGTATGCTGAATGCCTACGGCTTTTTGCGTCGCGTATTCGAGGTGTTTGAAAAGTACAAAACACCCGTGGATATGATAACTACTTCGGAAGTATCCGTCTCGGTTACCATTGATAACCCAGAAAACCTGGAGAAAATCACGGCTGAACTGAAGCAGTTTGCCGATCTGGAAGACCACGATTACAACCAGACGATCATCTGTATCGTCGGAAATTTCTCGGCTGACAAAGAAGGCGTGGCCCTGAAAGTACTCGAAGCCATGAAAAACATCCCAATCCGGATGATTTCGTACGGTGGCTCCGAGCATAACATTACCATTTTAGTGGATGGTAAATACAAAAACGAAGCTTTGAACGTACTCAATGAGCGTCTCTTTCACTACGAAGACGCGATGAAGGGTATTTTTACGGCTCCCTGATCCTTTAAGGCGATACGCAGCAACCGCGGATGACGCCGAACCTAAACGTAGATTCGTTTAGTGCATTCAGTGTCATCCGCGTTGTTTTTGTTCGTCATTCCAAACGATTTTAATGGCCCTGTGCCGACTTGATTATGTTACAACTCAACTTCATCCGGGAAAATAAAGAAGTAACGATTGCCGGTTTAAAGAAAAAGTACTTCAAAGAACCCGAAGCCGCCATTGAGCAGTTGCTCACGCTGGATCAGAAACGCCGCGAAACGCAGGCCGATCTCGATGCTACGCTGGCCCAGTCCAATGCCCTAGCCAAACAGATTGGCGGCCTGATGAAAGAAGGCAAAAAAGACGAAGCCGAGGCTGCGAAAGCACAGACGGCTCTGTTGAAAACCCGTTCCAAAGAACTGGAAGAACAACTGCGGCAGGCGGAATCCGTGTTACAGGATGAACTGGTCAAGTTGCCCAACTTACCTCACGAAAGCGTTCCGGAAGGCCGTACACCCGAAGAAAACGTAGAAGTGTACACCTGGGGTGAGCAACCCGTACTGGCCGATGATGCCCAGCCCCACTGGGAGCTGATCAAGAAGTACGACATCATTGATTTCGAGCTGGGTAATAAAATCACCGGAGCTGGTTTTCCGGTGTATAAGGGCAAAGCCGCTCGTTTGCAACGGGCCATGATTAACTTTTTCCTGAACGAAGCCGCGGACGCTGGTTATCTGGAGATTCAACCGCCCATTCTGATCAATAAGGAGTCAGGCTTTGGTACGGGACAGCTACCCGATAAGGAAGGTCAGATGTACTACGCCAGCGACGATGATCTGTACCTGATTCCGACGGCTGAAGTACCCATTACGAACATCTACCGCGATACCATTGTAGCTGATCAGGAGCTTCCGGTTAAAAACACGGCCTATACGCCCTGCTTCCGTCGGGAAGCTGGTAGCTGGGGAGCCCACGTACGCGGTCTGAACCGTCTGCACCAGTTCGACAAAGTGGAATTGGTACAGATTCGCAAGCCCGAAGAATCTTATCAGGCTCTGGAGGAAATGGTGGAACACGTAAAAGGTTTGTTACAGAAGCTGAATTTACCTTTCCGGATTATTCGCCTGTGTGGCGGTGATATGAGCTTTACCTCTGCATTGACGTACGATTTCGAGGTATGGTCTGCGGCTCAGCAACGCTGGCTGGAATGTAGCTCTGTGTCTAACTTCGAAAACTACCAGGCCAATCGTCTGAAACTGCGGTATAAGGTGGATGGAAAGACTCAATTGTTGCACACGTTGAACGGCTCTGCTCTGGCTCTGCCACGTATCTTGGCTGCTTTGCTGGAAAACAATCAGTCTGCGGAAGGCATCCGCATTCCTGAGGTACTGGTTCCGTACTGCGGGTTCGATACCATTCAGTAGTATTGTTTATACTTATCCACAAAAAAAGGAAGCCCGAAAGGCTTCCTTTTTTCAGTTATCCACAGTTGTAATGTGGATAACTTTTAGGGTAAGAATCGTAATTCCACCCGACGGTTTTTCTCCTGACCTTGTTTGGTGGTGTTGTCTCCAATCGGTTTGAAGGCACCGTACGCTTCGGTAAGGATGCGGCTCGGATTCGCTACCCCTGCTTTGATGAGGTAGTTTTTCACGGCCTGTACCCGACGTTCAGAAAGGGTAATGTTATGGCGATCTGAAGAGCGACGATCCGCGTGACCGGTCAGTTGCAGACGACAGTTGGTCCGATTGAGCAGCTCGACGATACGCGTTAACATTTCGTTATACTCGGGTCGAATGACGCTCTTGTCGGAATCAAAATTCACGTTGGCAAAAATTTCCAGACAGGCCTGACCCGGCGTCAGTGAGTTAACGATTTGCTCGAAATCAATGGCAACCCCCGCTCCGGAAACGATGCTACCTGCGGGCGTATCTGGTTGTTTGTCAAAGTAATCCGATACGCCATCATTATCCGAATCGATCAACAGGCGAGGATCGATGTCCTTGGGCCGGTTGGCTTTGGCAATCGAATCGATTTCCGACATGCTAAGAATTCTCTCCGGCTTATACAGCAGGCGAGGATCGGTGTACCGCAGGTTATAAGTGCCTTTCGCCGAATCCCAAACCTTGTCACGACCTACCTTGATCGCATTTTTTCCAAACTTGTACGTCAGCGTCAGGTAAGGCGTGGCGAATTTATCCAGGTCGGAATTTCCGCGTTTGTAATCCTGAATGTTTCCGCGATTACCCGCCCGATCGTACATACTGGTGTTGTCGCCCCCAACGGTAGCATCCAGTTTTTCCGTATTGACGTTATTCAGGACGAAATCAATACCAATATCAAATCGGGGCGAAAGTTCGTAGGCAATGGCAAGTCCAACGGGAAATACCACCGCATTGGAGCGCTTCTTGGGAGATACGTCCAGACCCGCGTAGGGTCCGTTGGGCCCATCCCTATCGACGATTTCCTGCGTAATATTCGACATCCGCTTGATGCGACCCGTTCCGATTTCGTAAGCCGTAGATTTAAACCATAACACCCCAAAACCAGCGTGCAGGTCAATCTTCCAGCGATTCAGTTTGCGGGGACCAAACAGCAGGCTTTTCATGTTGATGTTTCCTACCAAAGCGGTCTGGAAGTATTCGGCCCGGAAATACGAGTTATAAATCCGGCTTTTAGCTCCGCGAAGATTACCCGCATCGAGCTTCAGACTGGCTCCAAATAGGTGCGAAAGCTGTTTATTCACATCCAGTCCAAAACCTACGGCCCCCCGTTCCGAGGCTGGGCGGTATTCTTTCGGGTGCGGAGCTGGCCAAAAATCGTACTCCCGTAAGTCTCCGTAAAACTGGGGCGATCCACCGCGTACGCTTATGGACCACGTATTCAGCTTATTTGGACCTTCGTATAACGCATTGGGACGGTAAGGGTCGGTTTGAGCTCCGGCGTTCCCGGCTAGCATTCCCGTAAGTACGACTAAAGACAGACAGCGTATACTTCTCATAAGCTCATTTTAATGGAATTGCTGACAATTCCCAGGTTGATAAGTTAACATCAGGCGTCGCAAAAATAGAAGTTAATTCCGTTGCTCAACCGTTTTATAGAAAGGAGGCAGACGTTAGCAGATATACGATGAATGCATCCTTCCTGTTTCGTTTTGGGAAAAGATTCACCCTTACAAACGCCGCATGATCTGTTCTACCATCTGGTTTTTCCAGGGCAGATACGTACCGTTTAAGATTTGCAGGCGGGCTTCTTTCACCAGCCACAAATAAAAGGTAAGATTATGCACACTCGCAATTTGTGGTCCCAGCAATTCGTCGGATTTGAATAAATGTCGCAGGTACGCTTTGGAATAAAACGTGCTGGTGTATCCACCCAGTCCTTCATCGATGGGGCTAAAATCTTTCCGCCACTTCTCGTTTTTGATGTTGATAATTCCCTGCGTCGTGTACAAAATGCCGTGCCGGGCGTTGCGAGTGGGCAGTACACAGTCCATCATATCGATACCCAGAGCAATACTTTCGAGGATGTTCGCCGGCGTACCCACGCCCATTAGGTAGCGGGGTTTGTCCTGCGGCAGAATGGAGCAAACCAGGTCGGTCATTTCGTACATATCCTCGGCGGGTTCACCCACCGAAAGCCCACCAATGGCATTTCCTTCCCGTCCCAGCGAAGCAATAAACTCCGCCGATTGTCGTCGTAAGTCCGGATACGTACTACCCTGAACAATTGGAAAAAGGGCCTGCGAGTGACCATATTTGGGCTCCGTTGTATCGAAGCGATCGCAGCAGCGTTGCAGCCAGCGGTGCGTCAATTCCATTGAGCGGCGGGCGTACCCGTAATCGCAGGGATAGGGCGTACACTCGTCGAAGGCCATCACGAAATCGGCCCCGATGGTCCGCTGAATGTCCATAACGCTTTCGGGCGTAAAGACGTGCGTAGAACCGTCGATGTGCGATTTGAATTTCACACCCGCTTCGTCAATCTTGCGTCCCGTACCCGCCAGCGAGTAAACCTGAAAACCACCCGAATCCGTCAGGATGGGCCGATCCCAACCGTTAAATTTATGCAAACCGCCCGCCTGTTCCAGTACCTCCAAGCCGGGTCGCAGGTACAGGTGGTACGTATTTCCCAGAATGATCTGGGCCTTAATGTCTTCCTTCAATTCCCGTTGATGCACCGCCTTTACACTCGCCACCGTTCCTACGGGCATAAAAATCGGGGTTTCAATCGTACCGTGATCGGTCTGAATCGTTCCGGCCCGAGCCTTTTGATCCTGTTTTATGACTTCAAACTGCATATGCTTCTTCCTAAAAAAACGCAAAGGTACTAACAATCAGGGGGCCACCCTAGTTTCTTACGAATTCCGTAAGAAACGCTTATTTTTGCGGCCGCTTTGACAGACACCCTCCCGTGATTGCTTTCATTCTTTTGGGTATTGCCGTTGGAATTCAGTTGCTCTACCTGCTGATTTTTTCGAAAACGGCCTTTTATATGATACCAAATGCTATCTCTGAAAGCCTTCCCGGCGTTTCGGTGGTCGTTTGTGCCTGGAATGAACTGGAGAATCTACGGGAACTGATTCCGATCCTACATGCCCAGCAGTACGAAACGTTTGAGATCATTATTGTCAACGACAAGTCCGCCGATGGGACCTTTCCGTTTCTGAAGCTCGAATGTGAGGCTTACGAACGCCTGCGGGTGATCCATATCGACCATACGCCCGCTCACATTGCTTCGAAGAAATACGCCCTTACGCGGGGCATCCAGGCGGCTACGCACGAAATCATTTTACTAACGGATGCGGATTGCCGTCCAGCCTCCCCACGGTGGATCCAGCATATGGTTTCGCAACTGCGTGCGGACAAAGAAATTGTACTGGGGTTTTCTCCCTACCAGCAGGAGCCGGGCTTTCTCAATACGTTCATTCAGTTTGAAACCTTTTATACGGCTCTGCAATACGTTTCCTTCGCTCTGGCCGGACATCCGTATATGGGGGTAGGCCGAAATCTGTTGTACCGAAAATCGCTCTTTCTGAAGCATAAGGGTTTCAACGGATTTCTGAACGTGCTGGGAGGTGACGATGATCTGTTTATCAACAAAGCGGCCACGGCTTCCAACACAGCCGTATGCCTACATCCCGACAGTTTTACGCACTCCATTCCCAAGCAGAGCTGGGCGGCGTGGTTTCACCAGAAACGGCGACATGTATCGGTAGGCGGGCACTACAAACGACGGGATCAGTTGCTGTTGGGTTTACTGGCTTTCTCCCATCTGGCCTGCTGGGTATTGTTTCTGGGAAATTTCGTTTATTTCCTATGGGAGCGAAATACCGAAATGCTGGCCTGGACGGGTGGTATCTTTGCTTTGCGTACGCTGGGAGTCTGGTACCTTTGGGGCCGGGTTAACCAAAGACTAGGCAATCGGCTTAGCTCCGGTATGATTCCAGTTATGGACGGCCTGCTAACGTGGTATCTACTTGGAATGGGCTTTGTATCTACTTTTTTCAAGAAGAAAATTACCTGGAAATGAGCGGAAGGCCGGATTTAGGCTAAGTCCTGACGCATTTTACGATCTATATTTTGATTATTAATCTCATGGAAATCATAAAAAAATACTTTCCTGACCTGACGCCCCGGCAGGAAGAACAATTTGGGCAACTGGGTGAATTGTATCGGTTCTGGAACGAACAGATCAACGTGGTATCCCGGCAGGATGTGGATAACCTCTACGAACGGCACATTCTACATTCACTAGGCATTGCGAAGGTGATGCCGTTCAAGCCCATGACCGAGATTCTGGACGTAGGCACGGGAGGCGGTTTTCCGGGTGTTCCGCTAGCGATTCTGTTCCCCGATTCGCAATTTCATCTGGTGGACAGTATTGGCAAGAAAATTCGCGTTGTAGAAGAAGTGTCCAAGGCCATTGGACTGACCAATCTGCGGGCGGAGCAAAAACGGGCGGAACTGGTCCCCGCGGCGGCGTACGATTTTATCGTGAGCCGGGCCGTAACACGACTAAAGCCTTTCTACGGCTGGGTGAAGACGAAAGTCCATAAAAACCAGTTTAACGATCTCAAGAACGGAATTTTATACCTGAAAGGGGGAGACTTAACCGAGGAACTTCAGGAACTGGGAAAGAAAACGACGGTCTATGAGCTGTCCGATTATTTCACGGAAGAGTTTTTTGAGACCAAGAAAGTCGTATACGTACCTTTCTAGCACTAGATTTTTAGGCAACGTACTGAACCAGAAGCATTCCCCTCTACTTTTGTAGGGCAAACATCCTCATTACAAAAAACAACAGAATAGTATGGGTAGCTACGTAAACAATCACCTGATCAAAGACGAGCAGGTTGTGTTTGAAACCACTTATCACTGGACTATTTTCTTTACCTGGGCTTCGTTATTTACACTTACTATCGCAGCCTGGATCAAGCGTTCGTCCGACGAATTTGTAATTACCAACAAACGGTTGGTGATTAAAACGGGTTTCATCTCTCGCGAAACGATTGAGTTAAACTTGAACAAAGTAGAAAGCATTCAGGTCGATCAGAGCATCTGGGGACGGATGCTAGGCTTCGGAACGGTTTCAATTCACGGTACGGGAGAAACCCGCCAGGTTTTCACGCGAATCAGTGATCCTCTGGAGTTTAGAAGAAAATACCAGGAGCAATACGACCAGTATACACACGCTCGCGGAACATTTAATTAATTTTTTTTCACAAAATACTTGCGTTCGGCTGTTTGATGCCTTAGTTTTGCACTCGCTTTCAACGCAGTCCCGAATAGCTCAGTCGGTTAGAGCATCTGACTGTTAATCAGAGGGTCGCTGGTTCGAGCCCAGCTTCGGGAGCTTCAAAGTCAGCCACTTACGGTCACACGTAAGTGGCTTTTTGCTTTATTTGCATAACATCCGATTTTAGAGGCTTATCTGCGAACGAGAGGAAGAGGGGAGAAGAGTCGGGAAATTTCATCAAAATACGCCAAGGGGGTGCCGACTAAACTGACAAAAGTCGTCTGGTGCAATTGCTCACGTCAGAAAATATTGGTTTGAATAGGACCTATCTCCCTCTTGCTATCAAAAGGTGTAACACTATTGGCATTCCTGGCATTATTGTCATTCCCATAAACTACGATCATAAATAGTGTATGGCATTTGTGGCACTTTTGACACTCTGGGAGTCGCCAATTTTGGCTACACCCCACCATTAAGCATTTCACTTAAAAGTTACACGCTTGATTTACAGGCAATAACCCTTTTAGTATAGACCTACTGCCTCATCAGCTCCACGAAAAAAGATTTTGTTTGAGCGTCACTTTCAGCACTTGCGTCACTCGATCCTATCATTTTGGCATTGCAGACGCGGAATAGTAATGCATCTTACCGTTGGAATCAAGCACTACCGGAGATACCTTGGCGATCCACCCTTTGATAGGAACAGACCACTTGACTTTACCAGTTGCCTCTTCAATGGCATACAATTGCTCTACTACGGTTTCTGTATCACCGCTCCCTACATAGATTACACCGTTAGCAACCACCGGGCTCGATCCAATTCTACCAGGGAGCCGACATAGTTCCTGGAATTCGCCTGACTTCTCACTGATTCGATACAGAATGCCCTGTTCATTTCCCGTATATAAGTAGGATTGGGAATAGAAAGGGCTAGGAAAGCCTATAGCTAGCGTTATGGGTACATCCCACATCAGTTCCATTCCTTTCTTTGACCAGGAGCTCAGACGGCCCGGTGAGGTGGCTCCGTAACTAATAAACACTCGATCAGGAGAGGTAGCAAATAGTCGACCCGGATGATACTTATCCGGAATTCTTTGGTTTAAGGCAAGCGTTCCTTTCTTTAAATCAAATGAAATAATGAACGGATGAATCTTAAAGGGATGTTGGTAGCTGGAAGAGTCTCTCTCACTTACCGTAGCATACCCGTAGAGGGTTTCATCCATCCAATAGGGTACTTGAGGGTACTTCTCATGAGCCAGCCGCCATTTAATAGAGCCGCTGGATGCCTCGATGGCCGTTAACTCGGGGCCTGATTCCACATAGAGCATGCCGTCCTTCGCGTAAAGATTCCCCCCTGAAAACGAATTGACTCGCCACTTTTGCTGACCCGTAGTAGCATCCAATCCGATTAAGTAATTATGTCCACTCGTACAGAGGATGCCGTCAATAACGATCACATTGTTTGAAAAGAAACTGGCTTCCTCCAGCTTCACCTGCCATTTCATCTCACCTGTATTCACGTCATAAGCCTCAATGGAATCATCATGCTTAGGCACATAAGCTAGCTTATTGGTGACCACAAAACCATCACGGACTGCATTATCAACATGTTTTTCCCACAAGGCTTCTCCGGTCTGGGCATTGAACGCATAAATTCCACCATCGAAATCAGACATGAAAACCGTTTGATTGGTAGCAGGTTCGGCTTCGACTTCAACAGGAGAATTGTCTTTTTTACAGGCACTGAATGCGCAACACAGAGCTATAACTAAGAAAACGGCGGAAAAGAACTTCATAAAGAGCAGTAGTGGACAACGGGTTGAAGCAAAGATAGTAGGAAGTCCATTACATCCTCAATCATACGTATATTGTAGGCAGTGTCTGTCCTGTAATAATCCCATAACGGAAAATCTCCGTAGTGCTCCCTAAACAAAACAAGCCCGACTACTGCCGAGCTTGCTTGATAGAGTTTTGACCTGATGTCGAGGGCCTTCACCTTTAGGTGAACCGCCTCATTATCAGAGCCCTCAATTTTGAGGAGACCCTATTTGGCTTTGAGTTCATAGACGTATTCTCGAATTAGTAACGTATCTCTCTTTGGCATTTTGAGCGGGAACGTTTCATCAAATGCATTTATTCCAGCTTGACTGAATACCCCTTCGGAATACTTAAGCGTGAAGGCTATGACAGGCAATTGCATTACTTTATCGTCGCCTGTAGAAATGAATGATTCGTGACCCGTACAAATTTTATTGGGGACACAACCATTCGTGATATTCTTATATTTTAAAAAGCTTAACGATTTCGCAACATCTTCGTTTGGGTTGATCACAATCACTTCTTTGCCTTTAAATGTATAGGTATGGTTATGAAGAGACACATTATATTTTACCAACTTATTTAAAACCATGGAGTCTGCTTTGGGCATAGTAAAAATTGTATCTCCTAGGGCTCGATGCGTTTCCATATAGACTTTCCGGTTCAGATACTGGCCCTTTAAATGGGTAGATGAGTCGCTTAGAAACTTGTTAATTGCTGCCTGATCGGTAATCTCCTTATTGTCATAGAAAAGTCTATAGATACCTTTAGGGGTGACAGAGTTAACGATCCAGTATTTAGGAAATGAGACAGGTTGTTCCTTATCTTTTTTGCATGACCAAAGAAGGAAAAGGGCAAAGGGTACTAGTAGAAGGGATACTTTCTTCATGGGAAAGGTTAGGTTATTAAAATGGGTATATGGTTAATTCTCAATCTTATCCTGCACTGCCTGAGGTAGCTCCGAAAAGAAGTTAAGCTTGGCCACCTGCTCCAGCTGTCTCACGGTCAGTTGCCACCTCCGCCACCCGGTGCCAGCAACGTCCTGGCTGTTCGGAATGAGAACGGCAATGACTTCAACCTTTTCACTAGCGATGCGCTTAAGATCGTCCGTACCCTCAGGCATGATGAGGACTACCTTCCAGCAAAACTGAGGAACGCTGATCTTGCCATTAGCAATCGTATTGGCGGTTCCATTCGAGCCCGTCCCGCCCTCCTGATGTCCCCCGGCATAGATATAAGCTTCATATCCTAGCTTCACCTTGGTCCGGCAATATTCTTCCAAATCATTCCAGACACCCCGGTTTAAAGCAGGAGCCTGCGGAATCATGTTCGTCATTAAGAAAGTAGCCGAGTTAGCCGCTACACTAGACGTCCGATCACCCGATGGACAGAGGTGACCACGGTCAAAACCGGAGCCGGTATAATCCGTAGGCCTAACGCGTACCGCCGTAGTGGGCAGCTCTTCATCCAGGCGGAAATCATCCTGACGGTCTACGTCTCCCAGGTCCGAGGTTTGCAAGTGCCAGCCCACCCAGCGGGGAATACCTTTCTGCAACAGATAAGACACCGTATACTCCTTTTTAATGAGAAGCTGCTCAGCAGTCCATACCGAAGCCTCCTCGGTGCTTTGAGAGGGAAAACCTAGAATAGTAGTGGTCGAGCTTGGATCGGGCCTTTCTGGCGTGATGACTGGCTTACTGCCCTTCCCACAGGAGACGAGTAAGCTGATTAGAATTGGTAATGAAAGGGTGAAGTACTTAATCGCTGAAGGCTTACGCATGAGTCTTATTAGAGTTGGGAACGCAATATAGCATCCGTTTCTAATGTCGGCTGATGACTTAAGTGACCATGATAAAATCCACGACTTCTAATGGATCTGGATTGTTGAAGATTTCCTGACCGTCTACTCGGACCAGATATAGACCCGCATACCTGACAATATTGAAGCTTACGCCAATGCCTGGGTATTCAAAGATCAACCGCTCACCAGATTGATCCACCGCGTAGTCTAACATTGAAACAGCCACTGGTGTAAAATAGTATAGAAAGGCTTCTAGGAATCTCATCTTTGCCAGACGTATTGCTGTTGTACCTATTTTGATCCAAACCTATGCCATTTCGGCTTAACCGATCTAGAGAGCATTTCAAATTCACAGCTCTCCTTGTCGCCCTTCCTAGTATCTGTACTTTTCTGATTAAACTACTCTTTTTGCCTTTAGGTATAGAAACCTATGCTACCTTATTTCCGTTGATTATAGCAATCGCCTGTTATCTATATGCTCTCTCCGACACTTACATTGGCTTTGATGAGACTTTCTTTTATGTAAAGAACAAGAAGATTCCCTTGTCATTCGTCCAGGCTATTCGACTCACTGAGACAGCTAACAACAAGAACGTGCCTTATTGGAAGATTGTCTACACTTCTTCTTCTGCTCACCAATCAAACAGATCGGTGCGCGTACTACCCAACATCTATAATGATCGTTTCGAGCGTTTTATCAAAGCCGTAGAGCAAGCCAATCCTCAGGCGGAGACGGATCATTATCACTTTACCATTCTTCCCGGTGGTATGCCAAAGACTACCTGGGGATCTAGAAACATCTACCGTTAAACATAAAACCCGCCCAGCAATGCCAGACGGGTTTAGGTAACTTCCCCACTATAAAATCTAAGCGGCAGCCTGGACCTGACTCTGTCCCATCTCCCTGTAATCCTCTGCGTGCAGGTCCGGGATCCAGTCCGTAAGCTGCTTGATGAGATGACTCACGTCCATAAACGTCTGGGCAACGTCATGGGCTGAAACCTCATGAAGGTATACAGTAGGGGTAGCGGCTACATAGCAGCCAAACATCTGTCCTAAATGCTCCTGCACTTCCCGGGAGGCGTGACTACTAATAAATGCTTTGGCAATCTGATAGACTTTGACAGCGTCCTGCTGTTCCTGCTGGCTAAGCGGCATGTTTTCCATTGAAGTAAGTAGTTATGAGGTTTAAGAAAGATCAGCCTCCTAGAGAAGCCCTAAAAGGCTGATCATTGATGATTTAGTAGAGGTCCATGCAGACGAGGTCTTTTAATCGCTCTTTTTGCTCAGCGAACACCTGGGCCTTCAAACGGGTAGCCGTATCCGAAAAAGAAGATGACATAAACCGCACGTGGGGTACATCCTTAAGATCGGGCCGGATCTCAATCTCCAGCCACAAATGCCAGCCCTTTTTCATGTCTACCGGCACCTCGTTAAAGATCGGCAGGTGCAACTTGACGTCATCAAACTCATACTGATCAGATAGGCTCTTGCGATTGAGCATATCCGAGACCAGATCAAAGCCTTCCCGCTCGGGGCCGAAGTACTCCTGATGATTAGTGAAGTACTCATCGGCTTCTTGGCAGGTCATCCACTCGGAAGTATAAAGCTTGAGATCATCGAAGATGCGGTGCCGCGTTAAATGGCCCACCACCCAAACCGCTTCTTCCCCTTCGCCGGCTGTCAAATGGATCATGCCCTCAGCGTGGTGAAACTCTACCCGGGGCACTCCCTTTTGAAAGACCTCGGCGTCTTTGTACTTCTCATAGAACTCGGCTGGAAGGCTGATGTGGCCTGTTAGCTACACGGCCCGGGTGATATGAAGCGAAGGGTTGTTGTAAGCCACCGAGAGCGACGATACGGGGGCAGATGGAGCGGAATACTTTAGCTTGGTTTTTCATGGTATTAGAGAGGATTTACAATTGTTTAGAGCATAGCTTGCCTGGATCACCGCAGGGCAGTGATGAGGGAAAGCGTTGAAAAAGAGATGGATTACTTTGAACGGGAAGTATTATACGTGACTAGTCGTCATTGGGTCCTCAACGTGTCGGCAGATGATTTCAATTAGATCCATTACCGCCAGATGATACTCGGCTGCATGCTGTCTTTCGTCGTCTTCAAGGTTTGCATACAGGTTTGAGGCCGCGTACCAGGTATGAGCCCGGTTCAGGTGGCGCTGCAGGGAAGGAAAGTCATAGTCTTCCCGCATGGTCTTTGCTTTCTGGAAGATGACTTCGGCAGCTTTAGACTGTTCAGCTGAAAGGGAGGCGTTTTTCGTGGCCATGGGTGGTTTGGAGTGGTAAAATGGAAAAGAGATACTAGAAATCAATGTTGGCTACTTCATTCATGACACGCTCTTTGGTAATGTTGCGGTAGGTTTTGAGCTCCTTCGTAGACTTGTGGCCCAGCATAGCCGCAGTGGTCTCGTCGGACAAAAGGAATTGGTTTTGCATCCGCATCGCAAAGGTCTTGCGTCCTGTATGGAACCAGATCCGGCGATCAACCCCAATCTGTGCCATAGCCACCTTGAGCATGCGGTTAACTTCCTTGTTAGAGCGTAAGGGCAGATTAGCTACGCTACCATATTTTTCAATAATACTTCTGGCCACCTTTGATAGGGGAACGAAGTAATTCGTGTCCGTTTTCTCCCGAGATCCTTTCAGATACTGCCGACCGCCCTCTTCGACGATACTAGCCTCCTTTAAAAGCTTCATGTCTACGTAGGCGAGGCCCGTATGACAGGCAAACAGATAGCAATCGACCGTTTCTTGCAGGCGTACGGGAAACTCCATTGTCGCCAGTAGCGTAAGCTCTTTCTCGGAAAGGTACTCTAGATTAGGGGTCTTATCTACTTTGACTGCGTAGCTATCGAGCGGGTTGATGTCGATATGCCCGTTTCGCCAGCACCATAGCACGAAGGTTTTAATGAACTGCTGGCTTTTCTGAGCGTAGACCTTTTTGGCATTACGTTTCAAGAGCATCCAGTTAACGAACCGCTCCATGATAACGGGTTTAATTTCCTCTACCAGAAGCTTGGTCTTTTTTTCATCTTCCAGGAAATACTTCAATAGGGTAAGCTTTTCCTTGCGGGTTTTGTGAGTCAATACCGCATAATGCCCTTTCTCGGTTGACTTTTCCGACCATTCCAGGTATTTGTCTATCATCGTGAAGACGTCAGACTGACGGGCTGAGGCTGGACGAAGAGCTCTCTTGAGTTGCTCAGGGTCACCCGTTCCTGCCGCGATTCAGCATATAATACAACCGAGCGTACCTGACTTTCGAGGGTATCCAGCTTTGCATTATGAGCGATGGAAGTAACATCACTGGACTTCAATCGACGGGAGCGGGTGTCCCAATTCTCTTTGGTAACACGGATTCCCATGGAACCTAGGTTTACCCGGGTACCAGTGAGCATCACCTTGGCGTAGATGAAGGGAAATCCCTTGTCAGCAATACCGTCGGTGCGGAGGTGAAACGTGAAATGGAATTTGTTGTACATGATGGTAAGTTGTTTAAGATTTAATTTGTATGATTTTCATACAAAAACAGGTCAAAAAAAATTAGTCGGGTTTATAGGTGACGATGGTTCTAACGTTAATACTGAACCCATATCTCTCAAGAATCGACACCATCTTCTTTTGAGAGATTCCTAACTTGTGTGTATAATTTCTCCAGGCTGCAGTTAGCTCGCCTTTCTTTTCATCAGGGGGAAGGTTTTTGTAGATGTTCTCAAGAAACCATTCGAAGGCCTCCTCAACACTTGTAAATGTTTGCATATGTCAAAGATATGCTATTTGTATGAATACCATACAAATAAATCAAGAAATATTTTTCACTCTCTTCAAAAGCTGCGTTTCTAGCTCATCATAAGGCCTTAACTTCTTTTAACGTATAGCCCGCTTGGCTGATTAGAGGTTGAGCAGTAGCTTTCTGGCCTTGAATCATTCAACCGCTCTACTCATGAAACGACTCTACCTCTTTAGCTTACTTTTGCTAACCTTTTCTGCCTGCAAACGCAACGCACCCGCCGAGCCTGAACCCGAATTTAAACCTCGTGAAACGGAAGACTGGCTGATTCTGACCGCTCCCGAAGAACGGGAAGTGTGGGGTGTCTTTGGCAACATTGACAGTACGTTGCTTATCACTACGGGTTATAAGATCTATTATACGCAGGACCGGGGCAATTCCTGGCAGGAAAGCGATTACAAACCAGGAAGTGGGGTGTTTGGTATTACTTCTTCTGCAGATACTCTGTATGCACTTACGGCTCAAAGGGGATATGCTCTCAACAGTATTGCGTACGCCGTGAACCCGCAATTCCAAAGCATAGATGGAGGAAAGACCTGGACCCAAAGCTTTAGCAGGAGAGCCTATGAAAGCATAGCCGTTCCTCGCAATCAAACTAAAACTGCCAATGGACTAGTTTACAGCATTGATCAGGAACTTACGGCGGTATGCACCTCCTGCCCGAATTATTATCTGGAGACGCCGGGCTTTAAAACCCCACAGGGACAAAAAATACTTCTCCCCCAGAAGCATCAGCTTCAAAGCATTTATATGGATTCACAGCAACGGCTCTATTTGTCTGGATCAGCAGCCGTTTGTGGCGGACCAGGCAATATAAGCTTCTGCAATGGCCACCGTGGCGTCATCTATATCTCTAAAAAACCATTACCCTGATCTGACTATTCATCCAATGATGAAGCCTACCCGTGATAACGAGTAGGCTTTCTTATAATTGATAGACACAGTGGACTATATAGCTAAGTCGTTTTTGCTCGACGGGTGGGTTGTTTTGTCTCCCGAGAGCCCTGTTTACACCCAATTCTGCCCTTGAAAAGGCTTCCATCTATCTGACTTAGCTATCTAATATATATTGTGCCTCGACAAAGAGGGCTTGAGTGAGAAGGTAGAGAAATGCCGGATTTTCGGGTAGGTACTTGCGTGCGAGTGCAGACACTTCACATTTGGCCGAGGGTCGTTTGTAAAATNATTAAACCATTCGTAAGTCTCTTCAAAACATGGGACATATGGAGCGTTGATACCTGAGTATATGCCCACTCCATTATTGAAGATCATCCATCTTAGAGACCCGCACAGAATCTGTATTCCTACAAATTTGTCTAAATTACCGCTTATGGTATGGCCATTAATAACAAACTCCTTTTGGTCTTTAGCATAGAGGATCTGATCTACTTTCTTTCCAATTAATTGATACTCCATCTCACTACCAGAAACTTCACAGACTTTACATCGACCCAGTACTGTTAACTCTTTTACTTTGTTTGCCATCAAAGTCTTTTCTAAGCATACATCTATACGTTCCCCATCAAGAGCATCTTCAATCACCAGCAGTACTTCGGAATCTTCGAAACTAATCAATACTTGTTCTGAAGGCTCTGCCCCTTTTTCCGAGCCATCGTCGAAGTTTACCCAGCAGATTTGCTTAATAGTTTTATCAACCCCTCCTCTAAGAGAATCTCTAAGTTCTAATTTCATTTGTTGGTAATCTCTAACGTTATATTAAGTACTAGTTATG